>WGAD01000001.1 GCA_015489255.1 Anaerolineales bacterium
ACGGCATGATCGAGCCTTTCGTCGATCGGCAGGTGCGCGACGGCGTGATCTCTTACGGGCTGTCTTCCTATGGTTACGATATCCGTGTTGCCGATGAATTCAAAATCTTCACCAACGTCTTCGGCGCAACCGTCGACCCCAAAGCCTTCGACCCCAAAAGCATGGTCGATTTCCGGGGGGAGGTTTGCATCATCCCGCCCAACTCTTTCGCCCTGGCGCGCACGGTGGAATACTTCCGCATTCCGCGCGGCGTGTTGACGGTCTGCCTGGGCAAATCGACCTACGCCCGCTGCGGCATCATCGTCAACGTCACGCCCTTTGAACCCGAATGGGAAGGCTATGTGACCCTGGAGATCTCCAACACCACCCCGTTGCCCGCCAGGATCTACGCCAACGAGGGCATCGCCCAGGTGCTCTTTTTCGAGGGCGATGAGGAATGCGAGGTCTCTTACGCCGACAAAAAGGGGAAATACCAACGCCAGCAGACCATCGTCCTGCCCAAGGTGTGAGCGATGCAGCGCCAAGGCATTCTGGCCCGTTACGGCCCTTATTTTGACCTGCCCGCCCACACCCGTCCGGTCACTTTGCTGGAAGGCGGCACCCCGCTCATCCCCCTGCCGCGCCTGGCGCGCACGCTGGGGGCCGGCTGCCAGCTGTACGTCAAATACGAGGGGTTGAACCCCACCGGCTCGTTCAAAGACCGCGGGATGACCGCCGCCGTCAGCGAGGCCCTGGGGCGCGGCGCGCAAACGGTGATCTGCGCTTCCACCGGCAACACCGCCGCCAGCGCCGCCGCCTACGCTGCCCGCGCCGGGCTGCGCGCCGTGGTGCTCATCCCACAGGGGAAGGTTGCCGCGGGCAAACTGGCCGGCGCGCTGGCCTACGGTGCTCAAGTCATCCAGATAGAGGGCTCCTTCGACGACGCCCTGCAGCTGGTGGTTGAGATCACCCGCACCACCCCGCTAGCCCTGGTTAACTCCATCAACCCTTACCGCCTGGAGGGGCAAAAAAGCGCCGCTTTCGAAATCTGTGATGAACTGGGAAGCGCCCCCGACTGGCTCTGCCTGCCGGTGGGCAACGCGGGCAACATCACCGCCTACTGGATGGGTTTTCGGCAGTATGCACAGGGGTTGCCCCGTCTGCTGGGCGCCCAGGCGGCGGGCGCCGCCCCGCTGGTGCACGGACACCCCGTCGCCCAGCCGGAGACCGTCGCCACAGCCATCCGCATCGGACGGCCAGCCCGCGGCGAACAGGCCCTGCAAGCGGCGCAAGAATCGCAGGGGCGCATCGTGGCCGTTTCCGACGAGGCCATCTTGCAGGCGCAGCGTCTGCTGGCCGGTGAAGGGCTGTGGGTGGAACCCGCTTCCGCCGCCGGTTTGGCCGGCTTGCTTGCTGAAATCGAAGCCGGCCGGTTGGACCCGCGCGACAAGCGCATCGTCGTCGTTTGCACCGGGCACGGGCTAAAAGACCCGGACATTATCACCCGTGGCGGTTTTGCTCCCCGGGGCATCCCGGCAGAGCTGGATGCTCTGCGTCAGCTCCTGGGCGAATAAGCGTCGGGGACGGTGTTCTCACGCGGCGCGGAGGCCTCCTCCACCGGGGAGGGCGTCTCCGCGCCCGCGACTGGCATAGTCGCCGGCGAAAAGACCTCCTCGTAAAAGGCGTCCATATCTTGCACGCCACGCCCGGCCAGCATGTCGTGCACCAGCGCCCAGTTGGCCCCCTCCACAAAACGGAAATCCAGGAAAACCGCCGCCTGGTAAGCCGTCAAGGACAGGTAGAACCCCTCCTCTGCCAGCAAGCGGCAAGAGCGGATGAATTCCTGGCCGCTGACCAGGTCGCGGAAGATCACATACCCGTGGGCGGGCAGCGCCAGCCCCTCGGCCAGGTTGCATTGATGCAATTCGCCCTCGCGCTGCCAGGGCACAGAACCCCGCACCCAGCCGCTGGTTTGGGCGTAACGGTTGTGGTACACCACCAGGGCGCGTTCCTCGCCCAGGCGGTTGGAATAGGCAAAGACATTTTCGTCCACCCGGCCTTCTGCGGTGAAGAAATCATACAAGACGAAGGCCTCCACCCCGGCGAAGAGGCGCCGACGATGCAGCAAGGGGAAAATGCGCTGCTCGTGCCCCCGCACCAGCGCTTCGTCCACCCTCTCTTGCCAGCGCGGCGCGCGAAACTCCATGCCGTATTTTTCGCGGAATCCCTCGACCTGCCCGTGACCAAAAAGCGGCAGTCCGGGCAGGGTGACCATCAACGTACAGACGCCAAAGTATTTTTCCGTCGTGCCAAACTGGACGGCAGCGGTGTCTTCGTCTGGGTTGTTCATGAAGTTGACAAACCGTTTGAGAATCTGGGGGTCGAAGGCCAGGGTGTCTTTGAGCAACTGGCGGTAACGCGCGTTGTCTTCGTCGCGGGTCATGTGCATAAAAGCGGAATTGTATACCCGGTGCATCCCCAGCGTGCGGACGAAGTACCCTTCCATCATCCAGAAGGCTTCGGCCAGCAAAAGCGTATCGGGGGCTTCTTGCGCCACCCGATCGACCACCTCGCGCCAGAACTCGCGCGGCATCCGGCGGTTGAATTCTTCCCGCGTCAGCCCGTGAGCGGCCCGCGAGGGGATGGCCCCACCCTCGCCGGGCGCCGGAAACCAAAGCCGCTGGATGTGCTTCTTCGCCAGGGTCATCGCCGCATCGAAACGAATGATGGGGAAACGCCGGGCGACCTGCAAAATCGTCTCGATGACTTGCTCCCGCACGCCGGGGTGTAAATAATTCAGCTGCGCGGTATCGTTCCAGGGCATGGAGGTGCCATCGTTGCCGTGGTATATGTAGCGCACCTGCCCCGTGCGTCGGTCTTCCCACTTGAAAACAACCGCCGCATCGCTGCGATCGTAGTAATGATCTTCCAGGAAGATCCCCACCCGGGGGTCGGAGGAGAGATCGGGCCCGGTAAAGGTATATCCCGGGAAGGGCGGCTCATCCAGCGAGAGAAACCAGTCCGGGTGTTCGATCACCCAGCGGGAATCGATCCCCATGTGGTTGGGGACCATATCCGCCGCCAGGCGCAGACCACGGGCGGCGGCCCGCCGCTGCAAGTCGGCCAGCGCCGCTTCTCCGCCCAGGTCGGCGGCGATGACGTAATCGTAGAGGGCGTAGGCCGAGGCCGCCGCTTCTTCATCGCCCATCAATTGCTTGATGCGCGCCGAGGCCCGGCTGCGCTCCCACAACCCGATCAGCCACAGGCCGCTGAAGCCGCTGTCCGCCAACCAGTCCAGCTCCGCATCGGGGATTTGATCCAGTCGTTGCACCGGGCGCCCATACTTGCGCGATAGCTGCGCCAGCCAAACGTAGGTGTTGCGCGCCAACAACACCAGCTGCGGCATCCAGTCCCGATCGAGGCTGAAGCCTTCTTCCGCGGGCATTTCATCGTAAACCGGCGGCTGGGGCGGCCCGGCTCCGCCTGCGCCCGGGGGTGGCGGCAGGGTTTCTTGCCAGTAATCGCGGGCGCGCAACAAACGGCGGACGAAAGACTCGCCCAGAACGGCGCCCCAACGATCCACCAGATAGGTCAGCTGCCCGTCAAGAGAATGCGGCGCCGCCACCACCGGCGCCCGCAAAACGTCCAGCAAGGTTTCGCCGGTGGAGATCAGCGCCGGCTCGTCCAACAGGGCCGCTTGCAAGGCTTCCATCAGGGCGGAATACGGCGTTGTCTCGCGCAGGGGGCGGTCATCGAAGAGCGGACGGAGCGGCATCCAGGCCGGGTTTTGGTTATCCAGCCAGAGAAGCAGCCCCTCTTCCAGCGCCGCAGCGCGGTGCGGGCGGTCGGGGCTGCCACCGCGCAGCCAGCGTTCAACCGCCTCCCGGCTGCGCAGGCCGTCTTCCGGCGGAAACAGGCGGAGCAAAGATTGCAAAACAGCATCGACCCGGCGGGCGCCGATCGCCTCGTCCAGCCGCTGCAACGCCCGCACAAAGAGGCCCGGTGTTTGCATTTCATATTGCCGCAGGATGAGGCGCAGGGCGGCTGCGATCAACCCGACGGCGTACACATCGGCGGCGGAAGGCGGTTGCCCTTGCGGCCAGTGGGCCGCCAAGCGGGCAGCCAGGGCATCTGCCAGCGCGCGGTCGTCCGTCGCCGTAGCTGCCAGCCCGTCGAAATCCAGGCGGTCGCGCCAGTCGGCACGCAAGGGGATCTTCCAAAGAAAAGGCATGGCTTTACGCTCGCTTTACAGTCTTCTGAATGCGGGTGTTTCCGAGTATACTTGATACGATGGACTTGAACAACCTTGACATCGGGCTGGCAAGCCACTTCTTGATGGCCGGGCTGTACGTCTGGCCGCTGCTCGTCATCTGGCGACACCGCACGCACCAGGAGACCCTGGCCTGGCTGGCGCTGGTTTTTGGCCTCACCGGGCTGGTTTTGCAAGCCTGGCTGGGGTGGGGATTGCTTGGCCGGCTCGGCCCGGAAATTGTGGAACGCGGCAGCTGGTATCTGTTGCTGTTGCTGAGCATCGAAGCCCTGGCTTTGCTGCGGCGCTTTGTGCAAAAAGATAACAACGACCTGGTGCTGCTCCTGGGCCTGCTGTGGCTGCTGGCGCTCATTCTGCTGGATGGCAACGTCTTTCGCCTGCCCGATGTCCTGTGGGAAAACGATCAACTGTACCTGCCGCGTTACCGGCTGGTTTTTGGCCTGGCGCTGGGTGGGTGGGCGCTGTTCTACGGCACGGCCATAGGGACAGCATACCGCACCGTCCGCCGCACCTGGCAAAGCTTGCACCGTAACCGCATCAGTTATTGGGTTTTCATCTTCGGTTTGCAGCTCGGGCACGATGCCTTGGTCTGGAACGGACGCATTCAGGGGGCCGGGGTCTTGCAATTGGCCGCACTGGGGATGCTGGCCTACCTGCTCATCCAACACCACCTGCCAGACGTGCGCGAGATCATCCGCAACGGGATGACCTACTTCTTCACGGCCACCGCCCTGGCCGTGGCCTATGTGGTTCTGTTCATCGCCTGGCAGTGGCTGGCTCAGCAGATGAGCTGGCGCAGTTTGCTGCTGCCCAACGTCATCAGCGCCCTGATGACGGCTTTCCTGTTCAACCCCATCTGGCGTTGGGTGCGAGCGGTGATGGAAAACCTGATGCCGGTGGAGTTCTACGACCCCACCGAAACGCTGCGTGATTACGGTTTGCACATCAGCAATATCATTCGCGTGGACGAGCTGGCGAACGTCGCCGTCGGGTTGATCATCGATGCCCTGGAGCTCACCCGCGGCTTCCTCTTCCTCGTTGACCAAAAGACCGATACCACCGGCAACCCGCGCTTCTTGCTGCGCGTGGCCGGAGAGAACCGCAGCATCCCCCTGGGGATGTTGCGCGTGGAAAGCCCCATCACCCAGGCCTTCTTGAAGAACAACCAGCCGCTGCTGCAATACGACATCGACTTGCTGCCGATCTACCAGAGCGCGCCCAACATGGAGCGCCAATGGCTCGCCAGCCTGAATTGTGAAATCTACGTTCCCATCTTTGCCAAAAACCGCTGGATCGGTTTGCTGGCCCTGGGCGGCAAGTTGTCTGGCAATCGCTTCACCCGCGAAGACATGAACGTGCTCAGCACCCTGGCCAACCAGACGGCAGTCGCGCTGGAAAACGCCCGCCTGGTAGAAAACCTGACCCGCCTGAACGAAGAGCTGAAAAACGCCTATCAGGCGCTGGATCGGGCCAACCGCCACCTGGAACGGCTAGACCGCACGAAATCGAACTTCATCAGCATTGCCTCGCACGAACTCCGCACCCCGCTGACGGTGATGCGCGGCTATGTGGAGATGCTGCTGGAAGACCCGGCGCTGATGGAAAACCCCTATCACCGCCAGATGTTGCAAGGCATCCACCAGGGGACGCTGCGGCTGCACGAAATTATGGACTCCATGTTCGACATCGCCCAGATCGACACCCGCACCCTGGAGCTGCACCTGCAACCCATCGACCTGACCGAGCTGGTGAAGGCCGTCAGCAGCGAACTGGCTTCTCAGGCGCAGGCGCGCAAACAAACGCTGCGCGTGGAGCTGCCCAAGCTCCCCATCCTCAAAGCAGACCCCAACACCCTGCGCAAGGTCTTCTACCATCTGATCACCAACGCCATCAAATTTACGCCGGACGGTGGCCGGATCACCATCCGCGGCCGGGCGCTGACCAGCAGCCGGGAATACCCCTCCGGGGCAGTGGAGATCATCGTCAGCGATACCGGCGTCGGCGTGGACCCCAACTTCCGCGAGTTGATCTTCACCAAGTTTTACCAACCGGAAGAAGACCTGAACCGCCATTCCACCGGCAAGACCAAATTCAAGGGCGGCGGCGCCGGGCTGGGGCTGGCGCTCTCGCGCGGCATTGTGGAGGCCCACGGCGGCAAGATCTGGGTAGAAAGCCCGGGTTACGACGAGGTCAACTTCCCCGGCAGCGACTTTCACGTTTTGCTGCCCATCCGCCTGCCCCATGAAGAAAAGACCATCGCTCGCCGCAAGTAAAAGGCAGATGAGAATCTGATATTCAGAAGGTTGTTGCCTGCCAACAGCCTTCTTTTTTGCGTAAAATTACGTTAATCTACAACGATTCGTCCCCTGGCAAGGACGCTCTATGGCGCCGGGGCGGATCGAACAAGGAGCTTTCATGAACGAAAAAGAACGCAATCGCCTGCTGGGCGTGCTCTTTTTGGGCGTGCTCATGGCCGCCATGGACATCGCCATCGTCAGCCCGGCCATGCCCGCCATCCGCGATACCTTCCAGGTTTCGGATCGGGCTGTCTCCTGGATCTTCACCGCTTATTTGCTGGCCAACCTGATCGGCACACCGATCATGGCCAAGCTCTCCGACCGCCTGGGGCGGCGTGAGGTCTATGTGGCCGACGTGGCGCTCTTCGTCATCGGATCGCTGCTGGTGGCGACCAGCAACCGCTTCGATCTTCTGCTGCTCGGGCGCGCCATTCAGGGCTTCGGCTCCGGCGGCATCTTTCCCGTCGCTTCTGCCGTCATCGGCGATACCTTCCCGCCGGAAAAGCGTGGCAGCGCGCTGGGCATGATCGGCGCTGTGTTCGGCGTGGCCTTCCTCATCGGGCCTATCCTCGGCGGCGTCTTGCTGCGTTATGGCTGGCAATGGCTCTTCTGGGGGCCGCTGCCCTTCGCCGTCGTCCTCATTCCCCTGGCCTGGAAGATGCTGCCGGCTGGCCGCCGTCAGGATCGCCAGCCGGTAGATTGGGGCGGGATGCTGGCCCTGGGTCTCTTCCTGCTCTCCCTTTCCTGGGGCCTGAACCATCTGGACGCCGAAGACCTCCTGCCCAGCCTGCGCTCACCCGCGGTGGGGCCGTTCTTGCTCGCCAGCCTGGTTTTCTTCGCCCTCCTCGTCTGGCTGGAACGCCGCGCGCCCGATCCGGTCATCCGGCCTGTGCTCTTCAGCAGCCGGCAACTGCGTCTGGCCGACTTTCTGGCCTTTGGCGCCGGGGTGGCAGAAGGCAGTATTATCTTCGTCCCGGCCCTGCTGGTGGCCGCTTTTGGCGTCAGCGAGTCGCGCGCCAGTTACATGCTGCTGCCCATCGTGCTGACGCTGGCGATCGGCGCGCCGACGTTTGGCCGCCTGCTCGACAAACGCGGCTCGCGCCTGGTGGTGCTGACCGGCAGCGGCCTGCTGACGCTGGGCATGGCCATCGTCAGTTTTTTGCCGCTGACGCTCTTTACTTTTTATCTCGGCGGCGCGCTCATCGGGCTGGGGCTTTCGGCCTTGCTGGGCGCGCCCGTGCGCTACATCATGATCAACGAAGCGCCGCCAGAAGACCGCGCCGCTTCCCAGGCGCTCATCTCCCTGCTGACCAAGATCGGCCAGGCGCTAACCGGCGCCCTGCTGGGCGGCATCATCACCAGTTTCGGCGGCGGCATCGGCGGGTATCAATCGGCTTTCAAGGCGCTGACCTTCTTCGCGCTCTTCCTGGGGTTGGCCGCCTGGCAGCTCAAACCGCAACACGAGGAACAAGCCAGCCTGACATGAAACGCCCATGCCCTTTGGAGGTGTGAGACCCATGCCCACGAGAACCAAACGCCCCCCGCGCGGATTGGCCGCCATCCCCTGGCGGCTGCCTATCTGGCTCTACCGCCTGCATCTCGGCTGGCTGCTCGGCCAGCGGTTCCTCCTGCTAACTCATCGCGGACGCAAGAGCGGGCTTCCGCGCCAGGCCGTTATCGAGGTCATTCACCACGATGCCCGGCAGCGAACCTGGTATGTCGCTTCCGGCTTTGGCGAGAAGTCGGATTGGTATCGTAACGTGATGAAAACGCCACAGGTGCAGCTGCAAATTGGACGCCGCCGGGTGGCGGCCACCGCCCGGCGTTTGCCCTCCGCCGAGGCGGAGGGAATCTTGCGCGCTTACGCCCGGGAACATCCGCGTGCCGTACGCCTGCTGGGCCGGTTGCTGGGCTTGCCGTCCGACGATCCGCGCCGCCTGGCCGCAGCGCTGCCCGTTCTGGCCTTGACGGAAAACGAGCCGGAGGGAGACGCGCCCTTCCGTCGCCCTCAGAGAGGGTAACGGTAAACACGGTGCGTTTTGTATTCTTGCCCGCCGAGGTTGATTAAATCGCGGCGCATTTGGGTGGCAGTTTCGGCTACCTGTGTCATTTCCAGGTGTTCAAAGCCAAACCCGGCCAGCGCCCGCGACATTTCGGCGTAGAGCAAGGCGTTGCCGCCCACCCCGTGGTAACGCGGCAGGATGCCCATCCCATTGGCGGACACCCACTTCGTCCGGCGCATCTCCAGCATCAGATCGGCCAGGTTCCAGGGACGCAGGCGTCCACGCGCGCGCTGCAGCGCGGCGGACACATCGGGGAAGGCGAAGAGGAAGCCCACCACCTCCTCCTCACGGGTGATCACTTTGATCAG
This sequence comes from Anaerolineales bacterium, assembly GCA_015489255.1. Taxonomy (GTDB): domain Bacteria; phylum Chloroflexota; class Anaerolineae; order Anaerolineales; family Villigracilaceae; genus S143-42. The sequence goes on from WGAD01000001.1 coordinate 8,918, forward strand.
CCGCGGGTCGGCGACGGTCGTCAGGTCGCGGGCGATAAATTCAATCTCCCGTTCTGTCAGCGGGTAGTACTCCCAGTTATTCACAAAGGCATCGTTGTAGGCGCGGCCAATTCGTTCCGCCCAACGGCGCAGCTGGCGGCGAGTGCGAAAGTCGTGCACTTGCAGCTGGCTGCGCGTTTTGACGCGCGCGGCGATGCGCTGCACGCGCTCGGGCAACCCCATGACACGCATCGGTAGATAGCAGGAGACGAAATCCACTTCCTTTTCAAAGCCCTGGGCGGTGAGCAGGCGCGGGTAGTAGTCGTAATTGTAGTTCATCATGGTCATCATCTGGCGGTGCTCAAAGCCTTCCACCAGCAGGCCATAGCCATCGAAAGCCGAAAGCCCCTTGGGGCCAACGAGGCGGTTCAGGCCGCGTGCCCGCGCCCAGTCGCTGACGGCATCGAGCAGGGCGGCGGCGACTTGTGCGTCATCGATACTGTCGAAGAAATAGAATTCGGCGTCCCGCCGGTCGTGCCAGGCGTTGAAGCGTTTGTTCTCCAGCGCAGCGATGCGCCCAACGACTTCGTCGCCCTGCAAAGCCAGGAAGAAATCGCCATCCGAATGTTCGTAAAAGGGATGCCGGCGGCGGTCTAACGCCCGATACACATCCATCCGCAAGGGCGGTACCCATTGCGGGCAGTTGCGATACAGTCGGTAAGGAAAATCGACAAAGGCCCGCACCTGGGCCGGGTTGTCCGTCTGGATTTTGACGATGCGCGTCATAGAACACCTCCAATACTTGAGTAACCCGAGTTGCAGATTGGCAACAGGGATCCGTTTTGTCATTGCGAGCGACCGCAAGGAGCGAAGCAATCCCCTGTATGAGGATGTGGGAGATGGCTTCAGGCGCGATGCGCCCTCGCCATGACACCCATCCTCCTTATCCGCAATTCAGGTTG
>WGAD01000002.1 GCA_015489255.1 Anaerolineales bacterium
ACCCGACCGACCGCGCAGCGGCGCGGGCAATCCTGCGCCGTTACGGCCTGGAGACAGCCTTCCCGGCGGTCGCCGCCGCCCTGGCGCAAGCCCCCGAAACGCCCAAACCCGGTGCAGCCTGTTTCCGGCGGACGGACAACCACCTCATCGCCGACAACGCCCAGGCCGTGCGCGCCGCCCTGCGGGCCGCCGCCGCGCTGGGGTTCCACAGCCAAAATCTGGGCAGCCATTGGCAGGGCGAGGCGCGCCGCGTCGGCGCCGCCTTGAGCGCGCGGTTGCTGGCACACCCGGCCTCGCCGCCTTTCTGCCTGGTCGCCGGCGGTGAGACCACCGTCACCTTGCGGGGGGAGGGCCTGGGCGGACGCAACCAGGAGCTGGCGCTGGCCGCCGTGGAACGCCTGGCCGGGCAACCGGGCGTGATGCTGGTCACCCTGGCGACGGACGGGGAAGACGGCCCCACCGACGCCGCCGGCGCGGTGGTCACCGGGGAGACGCTGTCCCGCGCCCGGGCGTTGGGCCTGGACCCCGCCGCCCACCTGGCGCGCAACGACGCCTATCGTTTCTTCGCCCCGCTGGGAGCGCTGCTGCGCCCCGGCCCCACCGGCACCAACGTCAACGATCTGACGTTCCTCTTCGGCTTTCCCAAATCCCGACGCACCCGTAGGCCGTAGGCGTCCGCGCCGCGCCTTTACGCCGACCGCTGTTATTCGCAATTCGGGTTACAATAAAAGCGCCGATTGGCATTGGGCGCGAAGCAAGGAGGCAAATATGTCGGGTGTCATTCGCTACGGGATGCAAATGGGGTGCGGGGTCACGCTTTTGTTGCTGTGCGTGGGCGGCCTGTTCGCCGCCGGAGGCGCATGGCTGGGATGGCGGAATTACACCCTGGAGCGCGACGGCCTGGAAGCCACCGGCAGGGTCGTCGAACTGGCTGAAAAATGCGAAACCGACCCGGAAGACGGTTATTCCTGCACCTACGCGCCGGTGGTACAGTTCCGCACGCAAGCGGGACAGCAGGTCACGTTCCGGTCGCGTTACTTCCGCAATCCGCCGGCCTACCAGGTCGGGGAAACAGTCACTGTGCTGTACCTGCCCGAAGACCCACACCACGCCGAAATCCGCGGATCTGGCCGCATCCCGGATGGTTTGTTTCTCGCGCTGGGCGGGGCGCTCATCTTGATCGGTCTTGTCGGGTTGTATGGCGCTATCCGCTCCCCGTTTTCATTCAAAACCATTTCCAACGACACCCCATGAACAGGAGGTACGCATTGCATGAGCTTGCCCGTTAAACTCTACCTGCACTACCCGGCGGTGGCCGCGGTGGTCACCGTGCAGCACGAAGGCCGCACCAACGCCCTGGCCTGTGTTTGGCACACCGCGCTGTCCTTCGACCCGCCCTTGTACGCGGTATCCATCTCGCCCAAGCGCTTTTCCTACGACCTGATCCGCCAGGCAGGCGCTTTTGCCGTCAACTTCCTGCCGCAAGAGCGGGCGGACCTCATCGCCCGCTTTGGCCGCAACTCCGGGCACGACCTGGACAAATTCGCCACCTGGGAGGTGGAAACCCTGCCGCTGGAAGACGCGCTGGCCCCCATCCTGGCCGAGGCCTACGCCGCCTATGAGTGCAAACTCTATGCCCAACACACCTACGGCGACCACGACCTCTTCGTCGGCGAGATCGTTCGTCTGCACCAGGCGGAGGGCGCCTTTGGTGAAAATCGGGTGCTGAACATTCCGCAGGTGAAACCGGCCCTCTACCTGGGCGCCAACCTCTACGCCACCCTGAGCGACGAGCCGCCCGTCTTCCGTGACGGCCAGCGCTAAAAAAAACACGGGCAAAGAAAACAGCCTGCCATGTTTTCTGGCAGGCTGTTTTTGTCGAGCAAAGTGCGTGCGACTACTCGGTTTCAGCGACGATTTCAGCCGCTTTGGCGTTCAAGTCTTCCAGCAGAGGCACAATGTCGTCCACCGTGCCGCTGATGATCGCCTGGAAGGTATTGCCGACCTCGCGGCGCAGCGCCGTCCAGGAGGGGCGGGCCGGTTCGGACTTGCCGTATTGCAGCAGGTCCAGCGCCATCGCCCACTGCGGGTTGCTGGCGGCAAAATCGCCCAGGTATTCGCTGGTGGACATGCGGGTCGGGTAGTAGGCGCTGCCTTCAATCCACTTGGCCTGCACCTCGGGGGAGGTCAGATACTGGATGAAGATCCAGGCCGCCATCTGGCGTTCCGGCGTGGTGTTGACGATACCCACCGACTGGGTGAAGGCGTCCACGGCCTTGGTGCCATTGGGGCCAACGAAGGGGATCAGCATCCATTCGTCGTCGGTTGCGCCTTCGTCGTCAAAAGCAGCCACCTGGTATTTGATGCCGGCGGTGGAGGACATGGTGAAGAGCGCCTTGCGCGAGGCAAATTCAGGGTTGGGGTAGGATTCGGTCGCAAAGGCGCAGCCGTTGTCCCACAAGTCCTTCCAGAAGTTAGCAACGTCGATCACCGGCTGGGCGGTGAAATCGTAGGAGCCATCTTCCGCCACGATGTCCCCATCGAAGGCGAAGATCCAAGACATGGCGTTGGAAGCGCCCGGATAGAGCACCAGGCCGCCGGTGCCGTCGTTGTCGGGGTTGTCATCGTTGGCGTTGGCTTCCGCCGCAGCGCAGGCCTGCGCCTTGAATTCATCGGCGGTGGCCGGAGCCGATTCGAAGCCCAATTCCTGCGCCCAGGTGGTGTTGTAGAACATCACATTGGCCGACTGGCTGATGGGGAAGCCCACCATGGCGCCGTCCGTGGCCGTCATCGAAGCAAAAACGGAGGGGTAGAAATCGGCCATGTCTTCTTCGGTCAGGCCGAAGTCAGCGTCGTTGACGTAGGCGCTCATATCCACCACCGCATCCACGGCGTACCAGTTCGCCAGCGCGTTGGCATAGGCCACCACAATGTCGGGCAGGTCACCGGACTGAATGGCGGCGTTGAAGGCGTCTTCCAGGTCGCCGTAGCGGCCCTGATCCACGCCCTCGACGGTGATGCCCCACTCATTGGTGGCATTGAACTCGTCGATAATGGCCTGCATGGCCTCGGAGGGCGCGCCCTGGCCCCAAACGTGCCAGAAGACCACGGTCTGGCCGGTGGGATCAATGGCCGGGCCGGCGGGAGCTTCGGTAGCTTCGGCGGGCGCTTCCGTGGCTTCGGCGGGCGCCTCGGTGGCTTCAGCCGGCGCCTCGGTGGCCTCGGCGGGCGCTTCGGTCTGCGGCCCGCAGGCCGCCAAGACCAGCGCGAAAACCGTCAGCAGCATAAAGA
>WGAD01000003.1 GCA_015489255.1 Anaerolineales bacterium
CATTTCGTCCGTGCCGCGGCGGATCGCTGCCCGCCGCGTCTCCCCAGGGCGCGGTTGCAGATAGAAGGGTGCGCCGATCGTTACGCGAATCCGGGGGCGGCGCAAACGCTTCAGGTTGGGGTACAGGTTGGCGTTTTCCGTTCCACTGAGCGCCACGGGAACAACAGGAACGCCAGCGCGCAACGCCAGGAAAGCCGCGCCCTCGGTCGCCGGTTCCAGCGCGCCTGTCAGGCTGTAGCGGGCTTCCGGCGCAATCGCCACCACACGCCCGGCGGCCAATCCGTCCAACGCTGCGCGCAAGGCGCGCCGGTCGGGGCGTCCGCGGTGCACCCAAATCACCCCGTAGGCTTCGGCCAGGCGGGCGATCAGCGGCATATCGTCCGGCATGTCGATCTTCGCCATGAAATCCAGCGGAAGCGGGGTAATAGCCAGCATCATCACCACATCCCCGTCGCCCAGGTGGTTGAAGATCACCAGCGCCGGCCCGCCGAGGGGGAAGTTTTCTCTGCCGATCACCTCGGTGCGGGTGAGCAGGCGCACGAGCAGGCGCGCCAGGCCGCGAAAAAAACCGCGCGACAGGCTGCGACGCCAATCGATCTCCGGCAATTTGACCTTTTCCGGCTGCCAGATTTCCACCACGGGTTTCGGGGGGACTTCATGCAACGCCATTGGGTTTTTCCTCCGGTTGGACACAGAGCGCCAGGGCGCGTTGAAAGACCTGGGTGGCGTCCATACCGTCCGAGTTGACGATCACCGCATCGGCAGCCGGGCGCAGCGGCGCCACGTCGCGGGTGGAATCGATCTCGTCCCGCCGCCGCACCGCGGCCAGGATCTGATCGTAATCCGCCTCGCCGCCACGGGATAGGATTTCTTCATAGCGGCGGCGGGCGCGTTCCTCTGCCGAGGCGTCCAGATAAATTTTCAAATCGGCTTCCGGTAGAACCACGGTGCCGATGTCGCGCCCCACCATCACCACGCGGCCACGCATCCCAATGCGGCGCTGCTGCGCCGAAAGCGCCCGCCGCACGCCGCCGTAAGAAGCCACCAGGGAGACGTTGCGATCTACCTCCGGTTTGCGAATTTCCCAGGTGATGTCGCGGTCGTCCACCCAGATATCGTACATGCGCCCGTCATCGCGCGAGGGAGGCCGCACGTCGATGGCCGTTTGCTCCGCCAAGGCGGTCACGGCGGCTTCGTCTGCCAGGTTCAGCCCCCGGTGCAGCGCCAGCCAGGTAACGGCGCGATACATCACGCCGGTATCGAAAAAGAGATAGCCCAAAGCATCGGCCAGGCGGCGCCCGAGCGTAGATTTGCCGGAGGCCGCCGGCCCGTCAATGGCGATAATTTCAGGTTTCTTGTTCATACCCACACATCCTATGGTGATTGAACCCCATCGGGGAAAAGGTCTTCTCGCACCCAGAGCGTCACATCCCGGTCGCTGGAGGGCGCCATCCGCAGCATAACCCAGCGTCCCCAGGAGATCGGGTCTCCGCCCAGCCACCAGGCGGGGCGCTTCAGCCAGGTGAGCGGTTGGCCGCGGTAGTTTTCCTGCGAGGGAAAGGCCGTTTGTGGCGGCGCGATCACAAAAGCGGGAGATTGGCCCACGTCCACGACGGCAACCGACTGCACGTTCAAACCGCGCAACGCCCAGCGAAGAGAGGGCGAGGGCAGGTCGAGCACCTGCACGTCCAATGCCGAGGCGTTGCCGCCGTTACGGGCGATGAAATCGTCCACGGTGGAGCGCAGCACGCGCGCTCCGACGATCTTGCCCTCCGCCTGCCAGAATTCAAACCCATTCGGGGCGCGCAAGCCAGTCGCCCCCCAGGAGAGCGAAAAGGCAAACAGGAAAGCGCTCAACGCCGCCCCTTGCCAGAACCCCTGCCAGGCCGCCTGCCGTCCCCACAGGTTGGCGATCAGCGAGAGCGCGACCAGCAAAATCAGCCACCCCACCAGCCAGACGAGCAATTGCGCGCTGCGCTCGCTCAGGTTGACCGTCCAAAAAAAGAGAGAGACGGGTTGGGAAAAACTGCCAAAACGGACCAGTATCGCTTCCATTTGCAGCCAGAGGAAGGAAAACATGGTGAGGGTCACCGCAGCGGCTGAGACGGCTGGCGGAGCAAAGGCCAACAGCCAGGTTTCAGCCTGGGCCAGCAAGCCCGCCCCCAACCACCACAAGGGCAAGACGCTCCAGACGAGATCGGTGGGTTGGTGGGCCGGATAAAAGATGACGACAAAAGCAGTCAGCGCTCCCAAAGCCATGGCAGCGGCGGCGAAGAAATCGCGGCGGCCATGCAACCGGTCGTTCGCGCGGGAGAGCACGGCCAACCCCAACGGCAGCGAACCATACAATACCCAGCCGAGGGTGAAG
>WGAD01000004.1 GCA_015489255.1 Anaerolineales bacterium
ACCAGCAAGGGAGCCATGCGGCTGCGAATGGCGTTGAGCGTTTCGTGCACGAAACGCTCCGAAAAATCGCCCTTGTTTTCCTGGCGAACGATGCGTACCACCGGGTTACGCTGGTTGCGCAAGAACCAATCCCCTTCGCCATCGGGGGCGGCGCGGAGCAAATAATGGGCAACGCGGGCCTGCCGCAGATGTTGACTGAGCCAATAGGCGAGCACCGACTTGCCGCTGTGCGGCGGCCCGGCGATGAGCACTGCTGGAAAGGTGGGCACGTTTGCAATCATCACAGAAAACTTCGACCTCCGTTTTGGTCGCAACCCTGGGCGGTCAGCCGCAGGTGGTGACCTTTACGCTGGATTTGTTGTTGCAACGCGGTTACCCATTGACCGAAGTCTGGGTGTTGTGGCTGCCGGGCGCGCCGCGTTACCGGGCGTCGTTAGACCGCCTGCGCGAAGCCTTCGTGGGGGACGTGTATCGTGGCCGTCCGTTGCATTTGCGCGCCCTGGGGCTGGAATTGCGAGGCCGTCCGCTGGCCGACCTGCGCTATCCGGACGAAATCGACGCCGCCTGGGAACAAATGGATCATCTCTTTGCACGCTTGAAAACAGCCCAATACACCTTGCATCTCAGCCTGACGGGCGGGCGACGGATGCTTTCATTGCTGGCCTTGAGCGTGGCGATGCGTCGCTTTACCCTTTCCGATCACGCCTGGCACATCTACACGCCCGACGACGTCCGCGCTGCAGCGCGCAATGGACGCCAGCTCCACGTGGACACGGAACGCCTGCAACTGATCGCCGTGCCCCTGATGCCCCTGGGTGCCTACTTTCCCGCCGTCCGCGAACTGCTGGGGCGCTCCCCGCGGGCGCTGCCGCCCGCCCTGGACGCCGACGACCTGGGACGATGCCAGCGCGTGTGGGAACGGCTCACCACCCGTGAGCGCGAGGCCCTGCGGGTTTTGGCGCAGACCGCCACCCGCAGCGCAGCCGCACGTCAACTGGGCGTAGCCATCAGCACCCTGGACACGCACAAAAACCGCATTCTGGCCCACTGCCGCCGCGAGTGGCGCGACCAACCGGTTGACGTACACTTCCTGCGGCGCGTCTTCGGCCCGTTTCTGACCCAAGTATAACAAGGGGGAACCCGGCTGCCCATCCACACCACTGCTGAAAAATTCACCACCCCTGCGGATTGCCCGCCGGGGGCAGAGCCTCTATAATTTGTTTACCACCGCGTCACAATCAGGAGAAGAGGGTATGGAAGAAACGTATCGCATGGCATTGGCCGGACTGCTGCACGACATCGGCAAGTTTGCACAGCGGGGAACCGCGCAGGTTTTGAAGTCATGGAACGATGAAACAAAGCATGAATTTAAATACCAGCACGCCCTGCACACCTGGCACTTCATCGAAAAATACGTGCCTAAGGCGTTCCAGGTCGGCGTGCTGGCGGCCTATCATCATCGCCCGCAGAATGTAGCCCAACAGCGCATCCGCCTGGCCGATCAACTCTCGGCCGGCGAGCGCGATTCCGGAAAAGAGCGCGACGACAGCGACCGCCAGACGCACCCCAAGCAACTGCGCCCTATCTTCACGCGCTTGCACCTGAAGGATGGCGATCAAGATGTGGCGCACCCCAACCCGAATGGTCTGTACCTGCCACTCAAACCGCTGACGCTGGATGCCATCTTTCCGCAAGACAAACCGGTTGGGGAGGATGATTGGCAAGATTACGAAGATATGTGGCAGGATTTTTGCGACGAGGCCGAGTATCTGCAATCCCTGCCGCTGGAAGCCTACGTAGAAGCCATGCAAGCGCTCTTGCAGCGTTACACCTGGTGCGTGCCTTCGGCTTATTTCAAGACGGTGCCCGATGTCTCGCTCTACGACCACAGCCGCATGACCGCTGCGCTGGCGGTCTGCTTGAGCGATTTCAATGACGCGGAAATTGAGACCCTGACCAACGAGTGGAAGGCGGAGGACGGCAAGCACGGCGAGCACTGGGAACAGCCGGTCGCGCTGCTGGTGGGCGGCGATATCTCCGGCGTGCAAGATTTCATCTACACCATCAGCAGCAAGGGGGCGGCGAAGGCCCTGCGCGGACGTTCGTTCTACCTGCAGCTGCTGACCGAAGCCGTGTTGCGTTTCGTGCTGCGTGAACTTGGGCTGCCAATCACCAACGTCATCTACAGCGGCGGTGGGCATTTCTTCTTGCTGGCGCCGCTTTCGGCGAAAGACAAACTGCCAGGAATCCAGGCCGCCATCAGCCGCAAACTGCTGACGCATCACGGCACGGCGCTCTACCTGGCGTTGGGCAGCGCGGAAGTGCCGCTCTCCGGTTTCCGGCTGGGCGCGTTTACGGAACATTGGGATGCCATGCACAAAAATCTGCAGCAGGCCAAATCGCGCCGCTATGCTGAACTGGGCGCAGAAATGCATCAACTGGTTTTCGCCGTGCCGGAAGACGGCGGCGGCGATAAGCATTGCGCGGTCTGCGGGGCGGATGATGTCAAACTGAATAAATGGAAAGAAGAGAGCGACACGGAAACACAGATGATTTGCTCCCAGTGCCGTTCCTATGTGGAAGATTTGGGCAAATCCCTGCCCAAAGCCGCCTACCTGCGCTGGCGCTGGATAGAGCCACAGGAGCCCCCCCGCAGCACCTACACCGCGGCGTTGCAAGCCTTTGGTGCGGAGGTCAAAATTATCAAAACGGGCGAGAAAGTCGAAACCGCTCCCGGCGACACGCTCTGGGCGCTGGATGATCCTCAAAACGGCTGGCCGCAGGGCAGTGAAGCCGCCGCCCGCTGGCTGCGCTATACCGTCAACCAGATCCCGGTGGTAAAAGATCAGGCGGAAGCCGATTTGATTAATGAACGCCTTTCTGCTTCAGAGCGGCGAGAAGAACCCGCCAGGCCCGGCAATACGAAGACCTTCGCACACTTGCAGGCGCTTTCAGGCGGCGAGAGCGGTGGTTTCAAGCGCCTGGGTGTGGTGCGCATGGACGTGGACAACCTGGGCGACGTGTTCAAGGATGGCTTCAAACGCAAGAAACCGGATGGCAACGAAGAGAGCATTGCCACGCTTTCCCGCCTGTCGGCGCTCAGTTCAGCCATGTCGCTCTACTTCGAGGGTTGGGTCAAGCGGATCATCGCCCGTGACTTTGACAAGGAATTCTGGCTGAAAAAGCATTTTCCTAATGCAAGGCGCGCTTCTCTTGTTTACGCGGTTTACGCCGGCGGCGACGATGTCTTCCTGATCGGCCCCTGGGACGTGATGCCGGATGTAGCCCTGGACATCGAACGCGAATTTGAAAAGTACACCTGTCATCCCGGTCTGCACCTGAGCGGTGGGATGGCTTTCATCAATGGCAAGTATCCTGTTTATCAGGCGGCGGAGGATGCCGGCGAAGCTGAAGGGATTGCCAAGGCGCGCAAAATCGAAGAAAACGGAGTGGTCATCGAATCGAAGAACGCCTTCGCCTTCCTGAACACCGCCTGGCGCTGGGATGAATTCGAGAGTCTGAAGAAAAAACAGAAAAAACTGGTTGAATTGGTCAGGAAAGACAGAGATGAAGCCGGTGGGAGCCCGAAGTCCATCTTAATGCTGCTGCGCTCGCTGGCACAAATGAAGAGCGAAGCCGCCCGCGGACAAAAACGCCCCGTTTGGGGCCGCTGGATGTGGATGGCAGCCTATCACTTGACGCGTGGAGCAGAAAGGAATGCGAAGAAAAAACCCGCTCTGGCAAAGGAATTGCGCGACATGCGCGATGGGTTTGAGAAAAATGAATATCGTGATTTACCCCAGTGGGGTGCGGCTGCCCGCTGGGCGCAGTTGCTAACTCGTGGAAAAGAGAATCACAAGGAGGTCCAAAATGGCTGATATGCAGGCAGTAATCACAGACACGACAGGACAGAAATTGGTATCCGAAGCAAAAATGCTGGCTGGGCAAATCTACAAAGATTTGAAGGCCAGTCAAGTAAGGAAGATCTTCACAGAGGTGAGGAAAATTGAGGCTCTGTGGGAACAAACTGAGAAACGCCAAGCTGCGCTACGGCGTTTGGTCATGCTGAAGCCCAAACTAGCTTATCAGGAAAAGCGCCAGGAAGGCAGGGGCGGATCTCCTTTGAAGCCACTTGCTGCGGCTTTGGCCTCTGCAATTGATGTAGTTG
>WGAD01000005.1 GCA_015489255.1 Anaerolineales bacterium
GATCAGCACCACTGCCAGCCGTCCCTGGTCGGCCAGGGTTTCGGGCTTCAACCATCCCAGGCTGGTGAGCAAATACACCAGCAGGGGAAATTCAAAGGTCAGCCCGATCCAGAACATGACGCTGGTGAGGAAGGAATAATAGGACCCCGGGCGCCATTCTGCCTGGATGCCCATGAAGTCTTGCAAGAAAGGCAGGGCGGCGGGCATCATCACATAAAAGGCGAAGGCCATGCCGCCCACCAGAAAGAGCGTTGCCATAGGGATGGCGAACAGGCTCATTTTGCGGGTGGCAGGCGTAAGGCCGGGCGCCAGAAAATGCCAGATCTCAAATGCCAGGTATGGAGAAGCCAGCGCCAGCCCGCTGAGCAAAGCAACTTTCATAAAAACGCCGATGGATTCCGTGACCTCGATGGCTTTCAGGCTGTCCAGCCCGCCGATTGGGGAGGCCAGGTAATCGAGAATGGGCCGGGTGAAGACCATAGACAACCCCACCGTCACCGTGAGGGCCAGAACCATCCGAAAAATGTGGCGGCGCAGGTCTTGCAAGTGTGGGGCGATGAGGGTCAAAAAGGAAACGCCTTCGCCGGGTGCGAAGGAGTTATCCATGATTTCGGCGAAGGAATGCTCTTCTACCGGCTGGTTGAGGAAATCCCTTGCGGCTTGCCACCAGCGGACTGGGGCGGTGAGAAAACGCCACAACCAGCGGAAGGGGGCGGCGAGGCGTTGCCAGATGCGTCGGATCATGATGCGGGCGGCTCCTTGTCGTCGTCGGTGGCGGGTGCGGGTGTTGGCGGAGGCTCGTCGTTGCCCGCCTTGTCTTCTGTTGGCGGCGGCCAGGAGAGCGCCTGGTTGATGGCGCGTTGGTTATCTTCTAGGGGCTGGCGGATGCTCTGCGTCCAGGCGCCCAGATCGGCACGCAGATCGGTGGGAAAGTCTTCACCTGCTTCGCGCATCAGGCGGGTGGGCAGGTCTTGCAGTTCTTTGCTGGTCTTGCGCAGCAGCTGCCAAGTTTCCGATTTCACCAGCGCCCGCAGCCACTTGCCGAGGGTGCGACCAGCCTTTTCCAGGTCTTCTGGCCCCATCACGAGCAGCGCGATGAGCATAATGAACAAGAGTTCCGGAATGCCAATGCCCAGGATGTCCATGTCAGTCTTCCTGCGAGGGGGTGGGGTTCAGGCGTTGTTGCAAGTCCTGGTCGTGGTGCACCAGGCTGCCCAGTACGCCGTTGATGAAGCGTGGCGAGCTTTCGGAGCCAAATTGCTTTGCCAGCTCGACAGCCTCGTTGATGACGACTTTGGGCGGCGTTTGCGGGTGATTTTTCAATTCCCAAACGGCCAGGCGCAACAAATTGCGGTCAATGGAGGCGATCTCGTCCAGCGGCCATTCCGGGGCGTAGCGCTGGATGAGTGCATCCAGCGCCGGCAGGTTCTCCAACACGCCAAAAGCCAGAGTGTGGGCAAACCGGGCCAGGTTTTCGGGCAGGGGCGTCTCCTCCAGCCGCTGCTGGAAGGCCTCGCCAGCCGGGTGGCCGGTCATATCCACTTCGAAGAGCGTTTGCAAGGCGATGCTGCGGGCTTTGGTGGGGGTCTTCATTCCTCGGCTGCCACCTCGGCGTTTTCTTCGTAGTCGATATCTTCCACATGGACGTTGACGTGGCCTACCTCCATGCCGATCATCTCCTGGATGGCGCGGGCGACTTGTTGCTGTATCTCCCGGCAGACGTTGCGGATGTTCACGTCGGAGCGCAGGATTACGTGGAGGTCGGCATAGACGAAATCATCCTCCAGGCGAAGGCGGACGCCGTCCGCCGCGCCGCGGCGCAGGAAGCGGTCGACGCCGCCGGAAACGGGGGCCATGCGGCTGACGCCGGGCGTTTGCAGGGTCGCCAGGCGGGCGACCGTGATCAACACCTCGGGGGCGATGGTGGTTTTGACGTTGGTTTTCTTTTCAGTCATGGCTGTGTCCTCCTGAGGGGGGCGGCTACATCATCGCCATGCCGCCATCCACGCCCAAGACCTGCCCGGTGATGTAGGCGGCCTGGTCGGAAGCCAGGAAGGCGACGGCGTAAGCGATTTCCTCTGGCAGTCCCTTGCGTCCCAGGGGGACGAGTTGCAGGGCGGCTGCCAGCATGTCTTCGGGCACGCTGTCCAGGATTTCGGTGTCGACGAATCCGGGAGCGATGGCGTTGACGGTGATGTTGCGGCTGGCGACTTCGCGGGCCAGCGCCTTGGTAAAGCCAATCTGCCCGGCTTTGGAGGCCGAATAATTGGTCTGCCCGGCGTTGCCCATTTGGCCGGCGACCGACGCAATGTTGATGATGCGTCCGTAGCGCTGGCGCATCATGGGGCGCACAGCCGCTTTGCTGCAATTGAAGGTGCTCTTCAGGTTGGCGTTGAGCACGGCGTCCCAGTCCTCTTCGCGCATCATCATGATCAGCTTGTCGCGTGTGATGCCGGCGTTGTTGACCAGGATGTGGATTTTGCCAAAGGTCTGGATAGCGAATTTTATCAGGGCTTGCGCCTGGTCAAAGTCCGACACATCAGCTTGAAAAGCAGCGGCCTGGCCGCCGGCGGCGGTAATTTGCTCCACCACTTGCCGGGCGGCCTCCGCCGAGTGGTGATAGTTGACCACCACCGCTGCACCGCGGGCGGCCAGTTCCAGGGCAATCGCCCGGCCAATTCCGCGCGAGGCGCCGGTGACGACGGCAACTTTATCTTGCAACGAAAGGGTTTCGCTCATGGCTTGCTCCTTGCTTGAAGAGGTATTATACACCAGAGCCGTTGGCGGGCGGCTCTTTGGAAAGAACACGGGGCTGTGGCTGGAGTTTCAGCCCGTATGCCAGTCCCAGTCCGGCGACTAGCAAGAAGATACCCGCTGCGAGGAAGGCATCTTGCCAGAAGCGGATGGGAAAAAGCCGGATGAGGGTGTCGGAATAATAGAAGAGCCAGGAATTGCCCTCAAAGAATAGGCGGTGAAAGGCGACAAAAAACTGCGAAAAACTGAGCGCACCGAAAAGCGCACTGAAGCCGACGAAGGACACGGTTAGCC
>WGAD01000006.1 GCA_015489255.1 Anaerolineales bacterium
ATGTTAAAGCGTGCCCCGCCTTTCGAGGACACCACCGTTGCCCCTTTTTACAGAAAGAACTTGACACTATCTGTCAACCAGCCGGGTCTTTGAACGGCTTGGCCTCGCATGGGAACCTTCACGCCCCGGCCATTTGAATTGTCGTTAAATATAACAGATTAAGTGGATAACCGTCAGAATGCAGAGAAACCGGGGACACTCAAGAAATGCAGAAAGCATGGTTGTTGCATGAATGAACCGATGAGCAACACTCAAACTTTTCCCGCACAAAGTCATGAGGATCGTTGCGAGAGCGCTGTGTTCCCGTTTCTACAAAATATGCGCCCAAGAAACAACGGGACGCGCCGCAGCGCGCCCCGTTGTCCTTTCTGATGTTTGGATGTTACTCGCTGCAGGTGCTGGTCTGCTTGTCCCAGTTGCAGCCGTTGGCGGTGCAGTCGCTGGGGTTGGTGTAGGATGAGCAGGCTGGTGCAGGTGGCGGCTCCGGCGTGACGCAACGGACCGGCGCGCGGCTGGCGTAATCATCAAAGGTCGTGCAGGTAGATTCCGCATCATCGCCCGGCGGTCTCAGGCAGAATTGCAGAGGATCCGGTCCTGGCAGCGGGAAGGAACAGTACACGCGTCCCTCGGGCAGCGGTTCACAGCCAAACCCGCCAGTGTTCATGTTGTAGCGGTAGCCGGTGAAATCTTCTATGTTGGTATGGACGATGATGTAAGCGCGTTCTTCGTTATGGCAGCCCACATCTTCCAACCACCAGCCAAAATGGACGGATTCCGGCGCGCCGCAATCCGGGATGGTGACCGTATTATTGAGGCAGGCGCCATCTGTGAAGCAGACATCGGTGCTCCAATCCAGTCCGGGGGCGTTGGGCAGTCCGGTGCAGAAGAAACCGAAGGGCGCGGCGCTGCAATCCAGTTCGGTATCGCCCATACGTACCGACTGTAGCGCGGACGAGACCCCGATGGGAGTATGTACTTCCAGGTAGGCGGCGGTTTCCATGCATCCCGCGACCAGTTCAACCAGCGGCGTCGGCGTCTCCGAGCAAGCCAAAACATCTATGACTTGCGTTTCACACATGCCATTGGTAAAGCAAACAGCCAAAGGCTGGGTGCTGCCCGGTTCGCCTTCCAGGGTGCAGATTTGCACGCCCGGCGCCATGCCGATGCAATCCAAGTCGTCTTCGGCGCTCGAAACGCGAGTTACGCTGGTGCCAAACGTATGTATTTCTACGACAGGCAAACCTTCCATGCAGGACGAGAACACCTCATTTCTCCAGTCTGCGTCTGGGCAGTCCTCAGGCAGCGGCGCCCACGGTGCCCAGGTGTATGTCTGCCCGTCGCCGTCTCCGGTGCCGTGCAGGGTGAATTCATAGTGGTCTCCGCTGGGGATATTCGGCACGGTGCAACTCATGTGGTTCAGGTCAACGCGGGTGCAGCCGGCGGTGACATCATGCTCACTGAACAGGACGCTGTCCCATGTGATGGCGGGTTCGAAGGTGAAGGATGCGGTAATTGTGCCGTCCTCGCTTGGGCAGGAGGTGGAGACGCTGAACCGTTCCGGCGGGATGGCGCCGCTGCATTCTTCGGGCGTCGGGTGTTCAACAGAGATCCTGCGCCCTCCGGTAAAATCAAGCCGTTCGTTTTCGTAACCAACATAGACATCCAGCGGGTTGGGATCTTCCGGGTACCCTTCGGGCGCTGGCCCGTTGCAAATCAAGGCAAAATCGCCGCTTGGGAAGCGTTCCTGTCGACAACGATAGCCTTCACGCCCTTCCACTTCGATGAGTTCATCGCCCACAAAGGGGGCGTCTTCTCCCTGGAACAGGATGCCAATGTAGATTTGGCCTTCTGGAGTGACACAAGAGGCGCCAATCCCGCGTATCGATAAGGTCGGCTCTGCAACCGGATCCTCGGCGCGCGGTTCGCCGCCTTCGGCGCGTGGCGAGGGGACAAATTCCACGCCCGGACCGGGGTCCACATAAGGCGCTGGCAAATCGTTTGGCTCACCGGCAACGCAGCGAAAGCCGACGTCCTCATAAGCGACATAAGGATTGATACCCAGGCGCGCCGCGGCGCGCAGGTTGTCCAGCCCGGAGAACAAGCCGCCGCCGCGGACGGCTTTGAGCGGACGGTCTTTGTCCTGGTAGACATAGGGGCCAAGGGGGTTTGTCTTCGCGGAAAAGGTATAGTAGTTCGGCGCATACCAGTCCTGCACCCACTCCCAGACGTTGCCGGACATGTCCCACAAATCGTAGGGGCTGTTGCCCGCGGCCAGTGAGCCAACGACGAGCGTATCGGGCGGGGACTGGCAGCCGGCAAAGTTGGCGCGTTCGCAAGTGGGGTCTTCACTGCCCCAGGGATAGCGGAAATTGTCCACACTGCGGGCGGCGAGTTCCCACTCGGCTTCGCTGGGCAGCCGTCCGCCGGCCCAGCGGCAGTATTCGCTTGCCATGCGCCACGTCACCCCGACGACGGGATGGTCGGCATAGGACGGGTCATCGTAATGCGAAATAGGTCCGCTTTCCGCAGGTTGGACGGGACTGCATCCGCCCGCGGCGACGCATTCCGCGTACATGGCGTTGGTCACTTCATTGCGGTAGATGTAGAAGCCGGTGAGCGTAACCGCGTGCTGGGGCATTTCGTCTGTGTCAGCGGCGGCATCGTCCGCTGGACTGCCCATCAGGAAAGTGCCGCCCGGCACGAAGGCGGTCGGTGCGCCATCGGTGTTGGAGGGCGCGGAGGGCGGCGTAATCGGCGTGCGGTCGGTCACTGCGGCTGCATCTCCCCCGGAGGGAGTGGGCGCTTCATCTTCAGCAGATGGTTGGGGCAAATTGCAGGCCGCAAGCAGCAGAGCCAGCGTCCAAAAGAGGAACAAACGGAAAAAAAGGGTATTTCGCTTCATGAGACACTCCTCCAGAAAATAACCGGCGCCGTCATTTCCCCAGGCTACAGATGGACGAGGAGGCAGGCCGCAACCAAGGTCTGTGAAATGGAGGAGCGTATGCCAACCAGAAACGGCAGTTCCACGCTGGAAACGCTTTGCCGGTTTCCACTACTTAACTCGAGTTGCGGATGAGCAACAGGGATCCGTTTAGTCATTGCGAGCGACTGCAAGGAGCGAAGCAATCCCCTGTATGACGATGTGGGAGATGGCTTCGGGCGCGATGCGCCCTCGTCATGACACCCATCCTCCTTATCCGCAATTCAGGTTACTTACAGCATACAAAGTTTTGCTAAGCGATCAATACCCCTTCCGGGTGATAAAAAGCACAAACGGCCTTTCCCCCTTCAAAGCGCCGGGCGCCGTTCCGCAGAACGACGCCCGGTTTGCCTGTGTTTTTTCGTGGGTCTTACACCCAACCGCGTAGCTCCATGGCCTTGACCACGCGGCCAATGGCGACCATGTAGGCCGCATCGCGCATGTACACGTCCTCTTTTTCGCTCATCGCCAGCACCGCGTTGAACGCCGAGGTCATTTTATCGTCCAGCTTGGCGAGCACTTCGTCTTTGCTCCAGTAGAAGTTCATATCGTTCTGGACGCTTTCGAAGTAGGAGACCGTCACGCCGCCGGCATTGCAGAGGAAATCGGGGATATCGAAGATACCGCGCGCCTTGAGGACTTCGTCGGCCTCCGGAGTGGTGGGGCCGTTGGCGCCCTCGGCGACGATCTTCACCCGTTCGCTGATCTTTTGCACGCTGTCGGCGTTGATCTGGCCCTCCAGCGCAGCCGGAATGAGCACGTCCACATCCTTGCCGATCCAGGCGTCGCCGTCTTCGATTTCGTACCCGGCGGCGCGGGCTTTGTCTTTATCGATGGCGCCGTATTGATCGGTGATGGACTGCAAGAAGCGCGGGTCGATGCCATCCTTTTTGCTGACGGTATAGGCCGCTTTATCGAAGCGATCCCAGTAAGAGACGCAGGCCACTTTGCCGCCGAGGAGCTCAGTAAAACCGATGGCCGCATATTGCGCCACGTTGCCAAAGCCCTGAATGGCCGCCCAGGATTGCGCCGGGTCCATCTTCAGGTGCTTCATGGCCTCGCGGATCGTGTAGATCACGCCGTAGCCGGTGGCCTCCGTGCGGCCTTCAGAGCCGCCGCCGCCCAGCGGTTTGCCGGTGAAGACGCCGGGCGTATATTCGCCGGATAATTTGGAATACTCATCCATCATCCAGCCCATCATCTGGGGGGTAGTGCCCACGTCGGGGGCAGGCACATCCTGGCGCGGGCCAATGTTGCGCCACATGTTCTGCACCCAGCCGCGACAGAGCCTTTCTTTTTCGCTGGTAGAAAGGTTGGCCGGGTCAACGATGATGCCGCCCTTGCCGCCGCCCAGTGGGATATCGGCCACGGCGCATTTCCAGGTCATCCACATCGCCAGGGCGCGGACCGTATCAAAGGTTTCGTTGGGGTGGAAACGAATGCCGCCCTTGTTCGGCCCGCGGGCATCGTTGTGCTGCACCCGAAAACCCTGGAAGACCTGCAATGTACCGTCATCCATGCGAACGGGAATGCGGAAGGCATACTCCCGCATCGGCCAGCGCAAGACCTCGGCAACCTGCGGGTCGAGGTGCAGCAATTCTGCCACGTGGTCGAACTGCTGCTGCGCCATTTCAAAAGCGTTGATCTGTTCAGACATGTCCTTCTCCTGATAGGCGTGGGTCGTACGCTTGCAAAAAGATATAAGCGGGCCTCCGGACAGGAAGCCCGCTTATGCACAAAGGGGAATATCAATCGGCTGGTACATGGTTGCCATCAGCACCTGGTGACGAGTTTCCTTAAGCCTACAGTGAAAGGGATCTTTCGTCAAGGTGATGCTCATCATACTGCGGCCTGATTTATTGCCCATCCCGCAAGAAATTCGGCGCCCGCTTCTCCAGAAAAGCCTGCACGCCTTCGCGGTGTTCAGGGTGGGGGCGAGCGATCTCCTGGAGGTGCCCTTCATAATCCAGGGCTGCGGCCAGGCCCGGCAATACGGCATGGTTGAAGGCGCGTTTGGTCAATCCGTAGGCGTGCAAGGGGCCGTGCGCCAGCTGGCGGGCCAGGGCTTCCGTCTCGGCGGCAAAGCGTTCCGGCGGGAAGATGCGGTTGATCAGCCCCCAGCCCAGTGCCTCTTCCGCAGAAAGCGGGCGGTTGGTAAAGGTGAGTTCCGTCGCCCGCCCCAGCCCGATGAGCGCCGGCAACAGGAGGGAGACGCCGGAATCCGGCGCCAGTCCAATCCCATTGAAGCCGATGGTCAGCTGCGCCTGCGGAACAGCGACCCGCAGGTCGCAGGCCAGGGCAATGCCCAGCCCAGCGCCGGCAACCGGTCCATTGAGGGCGGCGATAACCGGCTTGGGCAAGGCGCGCAATTGCAAAATCAGCGGGTTATAGGTCTCTTGCAGGTGACGGCGGTAGGAAATGGCCGCTTCGACGCCGGCCCGCATTTCGCGCAGGTCTTGTCCGGCGCTGAAGACCTTGCCGTTACCAGTCAACACCACTGCGCGAACGGCCTTGTCGGCGGCGGCCCGGCGCAAGGCCTTCTGCAACGCGCGCGTCAAGGTGGCGTTGAAGGCGTTGACCGGTGGATGGTCTAGCGTCAAAGTGAGGACGTGGTCTTCCAGCCGGGTTTGAAGCATGGCTTTGCCTTCAACGCGAGCGGAAGGCGCTTGGTGCGGGTCAGAAGTCGGCGTCATCGTCGAAGTCTTCTTCGTCGAAGTTGTCCAGTTCCATTTCGAATTTGTCCGGGTTGAGGTCCAGCCAGAGGGTGAGCACATCGCCCTCTGCCACCTGTTCGCTGCGGGCGGCGATAATGGGCGCGTAGGTGTCCATCCCCAGTTCGTTGCGGTAATGCAGCGAAATCGGCTCGCCGCGCCGCCAAGCGCGATAACACCGTTCTACCAGCGCGTTGCCGTTGTGTGCGCGCAGCTGGGTGATCACCACGTTGTGTGGCTGGGCGGTTTCCGTCAGGCTATAGGCCCACGGGTCCCGCGCCGGCTCAAAGACGGGCGTCGGCCCTTCTATGATGGTGATTTCGTTGTCCATGGCACATTATCCTTGTGTCGCAGGTTTCGCTGCTTCTCCGGCGAGAAGCCGTGCCGGTTTTCCGGTCGGGCGTATGATAACACAGAACGGGGGATTTACAAATTGCCGGAGAGCGAGCGTCCCCGCCGAGGGTGCGTTTCAGTCCAGCCGCAGGCGCGGCCAGTCCAGGAGCAGGGCTTCGGTCAACAGCCGGGGATTGGCGTTCTGATCCAGGGCCTGCAAAGCCGCCTCATGACGGCGCACCAGCGCAGCCGCCTGCTGAAAGGTCAGGGCGGCTGCCGTGGTGGCAATGGGTTGCTGGTAATCCACGTTGGTGAGCGGCAGCTGCGGATCGCCGGTTTGCAGCATCACATCCCGCCAAAAAGACAACCACAAGAGCAAGCTGCGGCGCAAACTTTCGCGCTGACGCGCCAGGGCCTGCGCCGCCTGAAAACGCTCCGTCCGCGAGGCCGGGATCAATCGCAGCACCTGGTCCATTTGCTCGCGGCGGAAGGAAAGCGATTCGGGATGCGCCAGGAGGTGGAAGGCGCGCCCGGGGCGGCCCGCCGCCAGGCTGGACAGGAGATCGGCCTGGGCGTCATCGGCGCCGCGGCGCCGCAGCGCCTGGCGGATGCGCTCGCGCGGAACCGGATGCAAACGCAAGACCTCGCAGCGTGAGACAATAGTCGGCAGTAAGGCTTCCGCTGCGCTGGCCGTCAGCAAGAGGAGGGCGTATTCGGGGGCTTCTTCCAGGGTTTTCAGCAAGGCGTTGGCAGCGCCCGGGTGGGCCTCTTCGAAACGCAAAAACAGCACCACCCGATAGCGTGACTGGTAGGGTTTGAGGTTCAGACTGCGGCGCACAGCCCGCACCTGATCGACCTTAAGCGTGCCGCCCAGCCGTTCCGCCTGCACGAGCGACAAGTCGGGGTGCTGGGCGGCGGCCATTTGGCGGCAGTCGCGGCATTGGCCGCAAGGCTGGCCGGGGGACACGGGTTGCGTGCAAACTGCGGCCTGGGCCAGCCGCAAGGCCAGCGTGCGACGACCGATCCCCTGCGGGCCGGTGAAGAGATAAGCGTGCCGCAGGTTATCCGTCGCCAGATGACGGCGCAAAAGCGTGACAGCCCATTCGTGGCCGATGAGGTCCCAGTTTTCGTTCATGAATCAGAGCCGTTTCCGTTCCAGGCCGGAGCGCATGCGCAAGTAAGAATCATACCGCGCTGGCGCGATCTGTCCGGCTTCCAGCGCCGCTCGCACCGCGCACCCGGGTTCATGGGTGTGGGTGCAATCGCTGAACTGGCAGTCGGCCACCAGGGGGGCAATTTCGGGGAAGTAGGCGTCCACTTCTTCGGGTTCTGTATCCCACAAGGCCAGCGATTTCCACCCGGGTGTATCGGCCACATAACCGCCCTCTTCCAGGGGGATGAGCTGCCGCACGACCGTGGTGTGCCGCCCTTTGCGCATGGCGTGGCTGATCTCGCGCACGGCCAGCCCCAGCCCCGGCTGCATGGCGTTTAGCAGGCTCGATTTGCCCACCCCGCTGGGGCCGGCCAGGGCCGAAAGCTTCTCGCGCAGGAGATCGCGCAAGGCCTCCACGCCCAGGCCTTCGGCGGCAGAGGTGTACAGCACGCGGTAGCCGATCTCTTCATAGAGCCCAAAAAGGCGTCGCGCCGCCTCCAGGCCCACCAGGTCCACCTTGTTGGCAACGATGACGGGCGGTACTTTCTGTTTTTCAGCGATGACGAGATAACGGTCGAGCATCCGCAGGCGCGGTTCGGGGCGGGCGCAGGCAAAGGTGAAGAGCACCTGATCGGGGTTGGCAAGCAGAATCTGCCGATAGACGCCCCGCGGGCGTGGGTCCAGACGGACAATCGCCCGTTCTCGCGGCAGGATCTCTTCAATCACACCGCTGCCATCGTCCAGCGGCGTAATCCGTACCCGGTCACCGATGGCGGCGATGTCGCCCGTGCGCGGGCCTTTCTTCAGCCGTCCGCGCAGCTGGCAAACGTAATCGCCCTCCTGCGTGCGGACGGTGAAGAAACCGGATTGCGCCTTGATGATCAAGCCTGTCAGCATAAGCGCCTCACGGTTACGGGGTGGGGGTGGGGGTTGGCTCCGGCGTGCGCACCACGCCAATGCCAGATTCCCAAGGATAGAGACTTTGCGCCCGGTTGTAAAAGTATTCCTCCACCACCCGCCGAAAGATGGGGGCGGCATACTGGGAACCTTCGCCAATGTTTTCCACGATGACCGCAATGGCGATATCTGGCACGCCTTCGATTTCGGCATAGGTATAGCCGGCAAACCAGGCGTGCGGGTCACCGCCGGTCTGTGCGGTGCCCGTCTTGCCCGCCACAGGAATGCGCAAAGTGCTCAACCGATGGTATGCCGTCCCGCGGGGGTTGGCGACGACCATACGCATCGCGTCCTGGACGGCTTTCAGCGTTTCTGCACTGATCGGCAGGGCGCCTTGCGCCTCGGGCGCAAAGACTTCCAGCGGCTCGCCGACGACCGGTTGCACGTGGTCGATCACTTGCGGGCGATACAGCGTGCCGCCGTTGCCGAGAGCGGCCATGAAGCGGGCCACCTGCAAGGGAGTCACCAGGACGGGGTCTTGCCCAATGGCCTCGTTGACCGCCATAATAATGTCCGTCGGCGGCGTGATGTTGCCCGGTGATTCCTCGATTTCAATGCCCGTCTTGGCCCCCAGGCCAAAGCCGAGGGCCATATCGGAAATGGCGGTGGTCATGTTGCGGCGGTAGAGGTCCAGCCCAATGTGCCAAAAATAGGGGTTGCAGGAGCGCATCAGGCCCTCTTGCAGGGTGAGCAACCCGCTGGGTTTGGTATAGCCTTCGCCATCTTCCGACTCTTCCTTTTCTTGCTGGTATCGCTCCCAGGTCCAATCATAAAGCACGCGGTCGGGGAGTTCTTCGAAGGTGTATTGGCAGTCGTAGACGGTATCGGGGGTGTAGAATCCGCTCTCCAGAGCAGCGGACATGGTGATGACCTTGAAGACGGAGCCGAGCGGATATTCGCCCTGGGTGGCGCGGTTGTAAAGCGGGTTGCGCGGATCGCTGAGCATATCGCCCAGGGCGACGAAATTGCGGTTCTGCGGGTCGAAGAGGTTGGGGTCGAAGTTGGGCGAGGAAGCCAGCGCCAGCACGCGCCCGGTATCGCGCTCGAGAACGACGATAGCGCCGGTGAAATCGCCCAGGGCGGCGTCCACCTTTTCCTGGAAATCCCGGTCAATGGTCAGGTAAACGTCCGCAGCCGGGACGGCCTGGCGGCCAGCCAGCTGGGTGACGATGTTCCCCTCCGGATCGACGACGTACAAAGTCGCGCCATGCGAGCCGGTGAGGTAGGCTTCGCCCCAGCGTTCAACACCGGCGGCGCCGATGCGCTCCTCGCCGCTGTAACCGCGGCGGCGGTAGGCATCGTATTCTTCGGGTGTAATGGACAGGAGATACCCGACCGTCTGCGAGGCGATGCCGTTGCCGTAATAATAACGAGATTCATACGGGGCAATCACCAGTCCCTTGTACTGCACCAGGCTGTCGTAGATTGGGTCTATCACATCGGCGGGGAACTCCGCCAGGGGGATGTACCAATCGGGCTGGGCATACTGGTATTTGGCGTAAATTTCTTCAATGGTCAGGCCGGTCAGGCGAGCAAGGCGAATGAGCAGCCCTTCTTCCTGTTCTGGGTCGATCTGGCCGGGGATCAGCCCGAGGGCATAGGCACTGGTGTAGGCGGCCAGCGGCTGACCGTTGCGATCGTAAATGCTGCCCCGGGCCGGGATCTTGTAATTCATCACCAGGCGGTTTCCGCCGCGCAGTTCCGGCAAAATCAGTCCTTCTTCCCAGGCCAGTTTCCAGGCGCCCTCTTCCAGTGTGAAGGCGGCCACCTGATCACGCTCCAGCACACCAACCAGGACGGTATCGTAAGCGATATGGAAAGCAACTTCGGCGCGGTCGGGCGTGGTAAGCACAGAACGCACCTCCCAATCCAGCCCTTGCAGGCTCATCACGTTGACCGCGTCACGATATCGCTCGGTGAACGCCTCTTCGCTGATGGTTGCCTGCGCCTCTGCGTTGAGCATGGCATACATGGCCGCGTAATCATCTTGTTGCCAATAGGAGAGAAAGGTCTCCAAAGCGCTTTGGGCGTCTGGCGCGTGGGTCACGCTCACCTGGGGCGAACCCGAGGGCAATGGCGAAGCGGCCTCAGGCGTTTGCCCCGCGCTCCCGCCGCTACAGGCGCTGGTCAACAACAGAAGCAGGGCAAAGAACACATACAAGCGGTAACGGTTCATGAGTGTTTCCCGTCTATCGTCAAGATTTGAGGGTAAAAAGTGCATTGAATATCCAGGGCGCGCTGGCACAAGAGCGGCGTTTCCTGGGGGAAGGGAAGGCCGAGGGCGGCAAACATGCGCGCCAGGTTGCAGAGCGGCAGCCCCATCACGCTGGCAAAGCAGCCCTGCAACCGTTCTACCGGGCGGAAGATGCGGTTCTGGATGGCGTAGGCGCCGGCCTTGTCCAGTGGATCGCCGCTTTGAACGTAAGCATGCATCTCGTCTTCCGTGTAAGACCGCATGTAAACCAGGCTGGTCTGCACCTCGCTGACCAGGCGCCCGCTGGCGGCCTCCAACACAGCCAGCCCGCTGTGGACCTGGTGCGCCCGTCCGCGAAGACGGCGCAGCATCGCCAGGGCTTCCTCCTCCGAGGCCGGTTTGCCCAGGAGACGGTCGCCATCCGCAACGGTGGTATCGGCAGCGATGATCACCTGGCCCGGGCGGGCGGCAGATTGCAACGCCCGCGCCTTGGCCTCCGCCAGGCGGCGGACATAGTCTTGCGGATGTTCGCCGGAGAGCGGCGTTTCGTCCAGGTGGGCCGGCTGCACCTCCAGCGGCCAGCCGAAAACCTCCAGCAAAGCGCGGCGGCGCGGAGATTGCGAGGCCAGGAGCAGGGTTGGGGTTTCGTTCATCGGGTTGATTTTAACACAGTCTCCCACCCCTTCCTTTTTTCCGTTTGGCGGTAGAATTGGAGAAATGTCTGGACAGGAGGATGAGTACAGATGGACGCTTTACGTAACCGCATTCTGCGCGATGGCGAGGTGCTGCCCGGCGGCATCCTGAAGGTAGATGGATTCATCAACCACCAGGTTGATCCAGCCCTGATGGACGCTTGCGGGCGGGCTTTTGCCCGCATCTTCGCCGATGTCGGCGCAACGAAGATCTTCACCGCGGAGATCTCCGGCATCGCCCCCGCCCTGATGACCGGCCTGCACATGGGGCTGCCAGTCGTCTATGCGCGCAAGCACAAGCCGGTTACCATGCCAGACCAGGTTTTCCTGACGCTGGCGCCCTCGCACACCAAAGGCCGCATGGTGGAGCTGATCGTCTCCCCAGAATACCTGGCTAACGGTGAGCGCGTGCTGATCATCGACGATTTTCTCGCCAGCGGCGCCACCATCCTGGGGTTGGTGCGGCTGGCAC
Source organism: Anaerolineales bacterium (assembly GCA_015489255.1). Lineage (GTDB taxonomy): Bacteria > Chloroflexota > Anaerolineae > Anaerolineales > Villigracilaceae > S143-42. The sequence continues at coordinate 11,493 of WGAD01000006.1, forward strand.
AGACGGCGGGCGCCGAGGTGGTGGGCATCGGCGCGTTGATTGAGAAACAGTTCGAAAACGGACGTCAGGCGTTAATGCACCTGGGCGTGCCGATTGAATCTCTGGCTGTGATCACGGCGATGGACGAGAACGGCCTGCACCTGGCGGAATGAAGATGAAACGCCCGATCATCGTCCTGGATTTTGGTTCACAATACGCCCAGTTGATCGTCCGGCGGCTGCGCGAAGCGCGCATCTATGCGGAAATGTACCCCTGGAACGCCAGCCCGCAAACGCTGCTGACGCGCCGCCCCTGGGGGTTTATTTTGTCCGGCGGGCCGGCCTCGGTTTACGCCAATCAGGCGCCGCAGATCGCCCCGGCCTTGCTGGAGAGCGGCCTGCCGATCCTCGGTATTTGCTACGGTATGCAAGCCCTGACCCATGCGCTCGGCGGGCGGGTGGCCCCGGCCAAAGCCCGGGAATACGGCCTGGCGCGTCTGCACGCAGAGATCGCCTCGCCCCTCTTGCCTGCTGGCGATATGCAAGTTTGGATGTCGCACGGCGATCGGGTAGAGGCCTTGCCGCCGGGGTTCGTCCCCCTGGGGCGGACGGAAAACAGCCCCTTTGCCGTCATGGGAGACGTACAGCGGCGGTATTACGGCGTCCAGTTCCACCCCGAGGTGCGCCACACTCCCCGGGGCGGAGAGCTGCTGCGCCGGTTCGCGGTGGAGGTCTGCGGCGCCCCCGCCGACTGGACGCCCGACGCCATCATTGAAAGCGCGGTACAGCAAATTCGGGCACAGGTGGGCAAGGCGCCCGTGCTTGCCGCCGTCAGCGGCGGGGTCGACTCTACTGTTGCCGCGGCGCTGGTGCATCGGGCCGTCGGCGATCAACTGACTTCGGTCTTTGTCGATACCGGTCTGCTGCGCGCTGGCGAACCGCAACAGGTAGAAACAACCTTTCGCCAACACCTGGGGGCGCGCCTGGTGGTGGTTTCCGCCGCCGAGCGCTTCTTCGCCGCTTTGCGCGGCCTCACCGACCCGGAAGAAAAACGCCGCCGTATCGGGGAACTGTTCATCCGCCTTTTTGAGGAGCAAGCGCACCAGCTGGGAGACCCGCCCTTCCTCGTGCAGGGGACGATTTACCCCGACGTGGTTGAATCGGCTGCCCCGGACCGCAAGCAAGCCCAAAAGATCAAAACGCATCACAACGTCGGCGGTTTGCCCGACGATATGCGCTTTTCCCTGGTAGAACCGTTGCGCTATCTCTTCAAAGACGAAGTCCGCGCCGTCGGCGAGGCCCTGGGACTGCCCGCCGAGATGATCTGGCGGCAGCCCTTCCCCGGGCCGGGGCTGGCCGTCCGCTGCCTGGGAGAGGTCACACCCGAGCGGGTCGCCCGCCTGCGGGCAGCGGACGACATCTTCATCGGGGCCTTGCAAGCCGCCGGATTGTTGGGCAAGGGCGGGGCGGTGGCCCAGGCCTACGCCGCCCTGCTTCCCGTCCGCTCCGTGGGCGTGATGGGCGATCAGCGCACCTACCAGGAACCCTGCGTCCTGCGCGCCGTCCAAACCGAAGACTTCATGACCGCCGACTGGGCGCGCCTGCCCGCCGATCTGCTGGCCGAGGTCGCCAACCGCATCGTCAACCAGGTTGAAGGGATTAACCGCGTAGTGTATGATATAACCAGCAAACCACCCGCCACCATCGAATGGGAATAAGGCCCCCGGCCAAAGCGCGGGCGCGGTTGGCATTACGGATTTCTGGCAAGGAGTATCAATGAACTTTGGCGATCTTCTGACCCGTGCATGGAAAATTACCTGGCGCCACAAGGCGTTGTGGCTCTTTGGTTTGCTGGCGAGTTGCTCCGCACGAAGCGGCGGGGTCGGCGGTAGCAGCAACGTCAACTGGCAGCCCAGCGAACCTGCGTTCGAGCGTCTCGCAGACATGGAGCGGCAGGCAGAAATCTGGGGGCAATGGGTCGTCGAGCATCCGGCAGTGCTCTTCGCCGGCCTCATCTTGCTTTTCATCTTCAGTCTCCTGTCCTGGCTCCTGGGGACGTTTGGCATCAGCGGCCTGATTTCCGGCGCCGCCCGGGCAGATGAAGACCCGCAAGCGGTTTTAACCCTCGCCTGGTTGTGGGAGGCCGCCTGGCAGCCCTATCCCCGCCTGTTGGGGCTTTCGCTGATCAACGGCTTGTTCGTTCTCCTATCTCTGGCGGTGTTTTTCGGCCCGTCCATCGCCATGCTGATCGCCGCCGCCGTCAGTGAAAACGGCGGGATCGCCATCGGCGGGATGGCGCTCTTTTGCATCGGCTTCCTCGTCTGGCTGGCCGTGCTGCTCGTCTGGCAGGTGGTCTATTTCTTCGCGCGCTTTGCCGTAGCCCTGGAAGACAGCGCACTGTTGGAAGCCCTGCTGCGCGGGTGGCGGGTCTTTTGGGCGAACCTCGGGAACGTGATCGTCCTGGGGCTGATCTTCATCGTCATCTCCCTGGCCTATGCGGTGGTAGCCATGCTTCCCGGCCTGCCCGCGCTTTTCAGCCTGTTGCGCTGGCTGGACGGCGCCGATCTGCCCATTTTACCTATCTTGGCCGCCAATATGGCCCTAGCCATCCCCTTGTGGCTGGCTATCAGCGCCATTTATGTGACCTTCCACACCAGCGCCTGGACGCTGGCGTACCGCGATCTCATCCGTCCCGCTTCCCGCGAGCCGCAAGAAGCCATCGTGTCCCTCGAGGAAGGAGAACCACATGCGCCGCCGGTCTGAGCGCTGGCTGCTGCTCGCCCTGTGGCTAGCGCTGGCCCTGACGACGCCCACAGCGCGCGCCCAAGAGACCGACGCCCTGCGCCTGCGGGCGCTGGACGCCGGCGATTTCCCGCAGGTGACGCTGTGGTTCGATGCTTTCAGCGACGACGGATTCCTGACCCAGGCCCAGGTGGCAGACGTGCTGGCCATTGAAGATATGCAACCGCGGCCTGTGGACGATCTGCAGCTGCTGAAGCCCGGTGTGCGTCTGGTGGTGGCGATCAACCTCGGGCCGCAGCTGGCCCTGCGCGATGCCGAGGGCGTTTCACGGCTGGACAAGGTCTTCTCGGCGCTGGACACGTGGGCTGCGCAGCAACCCGCCAACAGCCCCGACCTGTGGAGCCTGGTCGGCCCGGGCGGCCCGCTGGCGCTGCACCAGCCGCCAGCGGACTGGCGGGAGGCTTTGGCCGCCTACCAGCCAGACGCCCGCAACGCCCAGCCGGACCTGCGGGCTTTTTCCTTTGCCGTCGATGCCGCGCTCGATGCGCCTCCTGACCCTCTGATGAAAACCGTTTTGCTGCTGATCACCCCTCACCTGGAAGGCGAGGCGCTGGCAACGCTCGAAAACCAGCAGCAGCGGGCGCTGGATGCCGGCCTGCCAGTGCTCATCTGGTGGGTAGATTCGGAGGCTTACCTTTCTCATTCCGGCACGCTGGCCCTGCAAAACCTCGCCGCCGCCAGCGGCGGCAGATTTTCCGCCTTCGATGAAGAAACCGCCTTCCTTCCGCCGGAAGATTTTCTGGAATCGTCGCGCTATGTCTGGCAGGCGACCTATGGCTCTGCCCTGACAACCAGCGGCGAGCACAGCTTCGGCCTGGCGCTGACCTTGCCCGATGGCCGCCAGCTCGTCAGCGATACGCGCAGCCTCTTGTTAGACATCGCCCCGCCCAACCCGATCTTCGTCACCCCACCGACGCAAATCGTCCGCCAGGTCCCCCCGGAAGCAGAATACGACCTTGCAGCGCTGGAACCAAAGGCGCAGCCCCTGGAGATCCTGGTTGAATTTCCCGACGGTCACCCGCGCGGGCTGGTGCGCAGCACCCTCTATGTGGACGATCAGATCGCGGCGGAGAACTTCGGCCCGCCCTTCGAGCGGTTCACCTGGGATCTGAGCCAATACACCAGCAGCGGGCAACACACCTTGCGGGTGGAAGTGGTCGATGAATTGGGCTTGAGTCAGTTGACGGTTCCGTGGACGGTGACGGTGACGGTGGTGCAGCCGCCGCGCGGCTTGCTCGGCACGATCACTCGCCACCGGACGACGATCATCTGGGGGGCGCTGGGCGGCGCCATGCTGTTGGCAGCCATCCTGCTGATCGGCAGCAATCGCCGCCAGCAGCGGCGCACGATGCCGGCAGCAGCGCCCGCCCCCACCGAACCGATCGCCCGTCCACGACGGACAACGCCTCGCTTCCGGGCGCGCCGCAGCGCGCCGTCCGCGGGCGCTTTCCTGCGTCATTACAGCGGCGATGGCAGCGGCGCCTCTCAGCGCATCATCCCCCTGGAGGGGCAGGAGATCACCTTTGGCACCGATCCGGTCAAGGCGCAGGTCGTGTTAGATGATCCTTCTGTTTCTGCCCTGCACGCCCGCATTGTGCGCGCAGAGGATGGATACCGCCTGTATGATCTGGATTCTGTTGCCGGCGTGTGGCTGAATTATGCGCCGGTACCGCCTGCGGGAATTCGCTTGCGCGCCGGCGATGTCATTCACTTTGGCCGCGTGGGTTATCGCTTTGCGCTGGAGCGCGAGTTTACGCCGCCGCAACCGACTGTCCAGGGAGGGAACGATGATTAGGGTTTCGGTCGCACACATGCGCATTGCCGCCCGCACCGATGCCGGGCGCAGCGGTAAAAAGAACGAGGACAATTTCGCAGTTTCCGCCTATCAGCTGGGGCCGGGGAACGCTACGCCTTCGGTGCTGGCCGTAGTGGCCGACGGCATCGGCGGGCATCGCGCCGGCGAGGTGGCCTCGGCGCTGGCAGTGGAAACCATCAGCCGGGTGGTGTCCGAAAGCGACGGCAGCGATCCGCTGGGCACGCTGACGCAGGCAGTCGCCATGGCCAATTATCACATTGTTTCGCAGGCCAACCAGGACAACGCCCGCCTGGGGATGGGGTCGACCTGCGTCTGCGCCTGGGTCATCGGCGACCGGTTGTATTCCGTTTCGGTCGGCGATTCTCGCCTGTATTGGATACGCCGCGATGCCATCCGCCAGTTGACCACGGATCACACCTGGGTGCACGATGCCATCGTCCACGGCATCATTCAGCCGGAAGACGCCCGCACGCACCCCAACGCCCACGTCATCCGCCGCTACCTGGGGTCGCAGCCACCCCCAGAGGCTGACTTCCGGCTGCGGCTGGAGGCAACAGAAAGCGATGACGAGGCCCTGCGGAACCAGGGGCTGCGCTTGCTGCCCGGGGACGTATTGGTCTTGTGCACCGACGGGCTGACCGACCTGGTGGAAGACGAGGAGATTCTGGGCACGGTGCAGCATTACCACGATCTGGACACGGCGGCGGAAGCCTTGATCGCCCTGGCCAACGAACGCGGCGGGCACGACAACATCACCGTGGTCTTGTTGCAAATGGTCGGGGAAATGCCCACCATCCCGGTGCCGCCGGTCGTCCTGGCCATGCAGGCCCGCCAGGAAACGATGCCAGAACGCGCCTGGTGGCTGGGGCTGGGTTTGCTGGCCCTGCTCACCCTGGGCGTGCTCTTCTTTGGTCTCATCTGGCTGCTGGGCGCCCCCCTCCTGCCACCCACACCCACGCCAACCC
>WGAD01000007.1 GCA_015489255.1 Anaerolineales bacterium
ATACGGAATTTGTGTACACCATCCACAAGTGCCCGGTGTGCTGGGGCCGTCATGATGAGACCAAACCGGTGTGCTTCATTGCCGTTGGCTTGTTGCAAGAGGGCCTGCGCTGGGTTTCTGGCGGCAACGAGTTCCGCGTGAACGAATCCAAGTGTCACGCCATGGGCGATGACGTGTGCGAATTTATCATTCAAAAAGAGCCGGTCGGCTAAAGCACTGGAAGGGTAGAGCGCTGTGGCAGACGAACGACAAAAAATCCTGATTGTCGAAGACGATCTGGACGTGGCGGAAATGCTCAATGCCTATTTCCGCGTCCAGGGATATGAAGTGCATACGGTCAACTGGGGTGAAGACGGGGTGCGCACCAGCCAGACCATCCGGCCTGACCTGGTCATCCTGGACATTCGTCTGCCAGATATCGATGGATACGAGGTCGCCCGCCGCTTGCGCACCAACCGCCGCACAGCCAACATCCCGATCATTTTCCTGACCGAAAAACGGGAACGCAGCGATCGCTTGCGCGGCCTGGAACTGGGGGCGGATGATTACATCACCAAACCCTTTGACGTGCAGGAACTGCGGTTGCGGGTGCGTAACGCTTTGCGGCGTACCCGCCAAGATACCATCACCAACCCGGTGACGGGGATGCCTGAAGGCGCGCTGGTAGATGAACGTCTGGAAGAATGCCTGCACAAAGACGGCTGGGCTTTGATGATCGTCTCGCTGAAGAACCTGGATGCCTTCCGCGATGCGTATGGCTTTGTTGCCTCCGACGATGTGTTGCGGGCGGTCAGCCTGATGATCCACAACGCCATGCGCGAGGTGGGGTCGCCGGGAGATTTTCTCGGCCATCTGAGCGCGACGGATTTCGTGCTGGTGGTCTCGCCGGTGAACGTGCCAGCCCTGCAAGAGCGCGTCCGCAGCCGCCTGGAGCAGGCCCTCGATTACTTTTACCCCTTGCGCGATCGGGAACGCATGGCGCGTTCTCCGCGCCGCCTGAGCTTTGAGATCGGCGTGATGCATGCCGCCGCCCACGAGTTCAATAGCCTGGAGGCGCTCAAGCGCGCCTTGATGAGTGTGAAGAAGCCCATCCATTGAAGATCGTAGCCATCATCCCGACGTACAATGAAGCGGAGAACATTGAAAAATTGCTCTCCGCTTTGTTGGCGTTGCCGCTGGATTTGGAAACCCTGGTGGTCGATGACGCCAGCCCAGACGGGACGGCAGAAAAAGTCCAGGCTTTGCAGGCCGATTTCCCCGGGCGGGTGCACCTGTTGCGCCGCGGCGGGAAAGAGGGGTTGCGCAGCGCTTATCTGGCGGGGTTTCGCTGGGCTTTTGCCCGCCCGCAGGTAGAGGCCATCGTGCAGATGGACGCCGACCTTTCGCACGACCCGCAGGCGCTGCCACGCATGGCGGCGCGGCTGCCAGACGCCGATTTGGTGATCGGCTCGCGGTATGTGTCCGGTGGCGGAGTGGACGTTCGCTGGCCGCGCTGGCGCAAGTGGCTTTCGGCTTTTGGTAACGCCTACGCCCGCACCATCCTCGGCTTCCCTATGCGCGATGTGACGACGGGATACCGCCTTTGGCGGCGCGCAGCCCTGGAATCGCTGCCGCTGGAACAGATCGGCGCCAGCGGTTATGTCTTTTTGGTGGAAATGGCTTATCTGGCGTGGAAACTGGGGTACCGCGTGGTAGAAGAACCCATTTACTTCGCCGATCGGCGTTGGGGGCAGTCGAAGATGTCGTTACGCATTCAGTTCGAAGCTGCGGTGCGCGTCTGGCAGGTTAAGTGGCAGTATCGGAATTTGTCGCCAGCCAGTCGGCGTAACGGCTGACCAGGGCTTGCCATTCGTCCAGCGAGAGCGTTTCTGCGCGGCGTTGCGGGGCGATGTCTGCGGCTTCCAGCAGGGCAACGGCCTGGTTCCGACTGATGCCCAAACCTGTGGAAAGGGTGTTCCGCAGGTTTTTTCGTTTTTGTGAGAAGCCAGCCTTGATCAGCCGGAAGAAGAGATCCAGCTGGCGGGCGGGAATGCGCGGTTGGGGGTACAGGTCCAGCGCCAGGACGGCGGAATCTACCTTTGGCGGCGGGTAGAAAGCGCCAGCTGGAATGCGGGCGATCACGCGTGCCTGTCCATAGACCTGAACGCTGAGCGCCAACAGGCTCATTTTGCCATCGCGGGCCAGCACGCGCTCGGCAACTTCGCGCTGCATGGTCAGCACCATGCGGCGCGGCTTTTTGGGGGCTTCCAGCAGGTGCCGGAGGATGGCCGAGGTGATGTAGTAGGGGATGTTGGCAACCACCAGATAACCGGCCTGCTCCATCAGGGCGGCGGGATTTTGTTGCAGGATGTCTCCCTGGATCAGGCGGACGTTGTCGTATCCGGCCAGGGTGTGTTGCAAAACGGGCAGCAGGCGGGCGTCCAGTTCGACGGCGGTGACGGTGCGCGCCGCGCGCGCCAGGTGACGGGTGAGCGCGCCCAGCCCGGGGCCGATCTCCAGCACCTCGTCTTCTGGCCGGATGTCCGCCGCGGCGGCGATGCGGGTCAGGGTGTGTTCATCGTGCAAGAAGTTTTGCCCCAGGCGCTTGTCGGGCCGCAGGCCAAACTGGCGCAGCAATTGGGCAACGGGAAGGCCGGGTTCGTTCATCTGAGCATCCAGGGGATTTCGGCGGGAGCGGGGGCCAGGAAGTACACCGTCACCCAGCCGCTCCAGCTCTGATAATCGTCATCGCTGTAACCGAGGTCAATCCAGGGGCGTCCATCCGGGAAACCGCCGCCCACGTCTTCAATGCTGGCGATGCCATAGCCGGGGATGTACACGCGCATACCGCGCAGGGCCAGGTACCAATCGAGCGTCATGGCGACGACCCCTCGTTGCACCGGCAGGCCGCTGGACGTGTTGTAATAGCAGCGGTCGGCGGCGGAACGGCAGGGGGAGTAGGAGGTGGCGTACATTTGAATGGCGCGCCAGTATTGCAACGGGCCGTAAGGCGTTTGCAGGGTTTGCAGGGTAATGCGCGTGCCGTAGGCCAGGATCTGCGGACGAGGCGGGCGCAGCAGGCTTTCTTCCTCCGTCAGGCGGGCGGTCTCTTGCCCGTCTTCCCGCCGCAGGCGGGTGCGTTGGAGCGCCAGGCCATATTCTCCGGCTTGCACAACGGCTTGCTGATCGAGGGGTAGGTCTGGGTCGGGCTGGCGCAGGGTTTCAAAGGGCAGGGCGCGAGGCTGCAAGAGTACCGCTTCTTCGACGCGCACAAGCCGGATGCGGCCATCGGCGGGGAGAGGAGCCTCTGGCGGCGGTTGCGTGTAGTCGGCGCCTTGTGGGGAAAGGCCGACCTGCGCCAGTACCTGGGCGATGGTTTCTGCCTGCAAGCGATATTCCCGGGTTTGCCCGTCGACCTGCACCTGGATGGGTTCTCCCTCCTGCCAGACGACGCGCAGCGGCGCCGCTAGCGGGGTGGAGGCCGACGGCGACAGCGCATCTCCATAGGCCGGCGCCAGCCCCCGGGCGGTGAGGGCGGCCCCCAGGGTAAAGGCGGCGCTGACGAAGGTTTCCTCTTCCATTTGGATAGGGTGTCCGCTGCGAATTTGCAAGGTGCAGGGAGGACAATCCAGTGCGCTTTCTGGCGAAATGGGGAGACCGTTGAGCAACAGGACTTCGTCCTCTGCCAGGGTGAGGCCCAGGGCGTTCAGGGCCTCTGCGGCGGTGCTATTGCCAACGGTAGACAGCGCCTGCCCTTCTGCCGTCAGCACGGTGACAGCGGGCGGCGCGGGCAGCGGTGCGCAGGCTGCCAGGGCGAGCAGCATCAGCAGCCCGAAGCGATGCAATGTAGTCATGGCAGCAGGTCGCGCAGGGCGGCCAACAAGAGGGTGACGTTTTCCGCGCGGCTGGAATAGCCCATCAGCCCAATGCGCCAGACTTTGTCTTTCAGGGCGCCAAAACCGGCAGCGATTTCAATGTTGTATTCTTCCAGCAGGCGGGCGCGGAGCGCGTGCGGCTGAACCCCGGCGGGCACGCGGGCGGTGGTCAGCGGCGGCAGGCGATAATCCAGCGGGATGAACGGCGGCGCGCCCAGTTCTTCCAGCCCGGCCCACAGGGTTTCGGCATGGCGGCGATGGCGGGCAAAGCGGGCCTCCAGCCCTTCCTCCCAGACCTCGCGCAGCGCTTCTCGCAAGGCGTAATGCAGGCTGGCGGAGGCGGTATGGTGGTAGGCGTGATCGTGCCAGTAGCGGGCATAGAGATTGAGGTCGAGGTAAAAACTGCTGACCGACGTGCGCCGCTTTTGGATGGCTTCTTGCGCGCGCGGGCTGACGGTGATGGGGGCCAGCCCGGCGGGCGCGCCCAGGCTCTTTTGGCTGGCCGAATAGGCGATGTCAACGCCCCAGGCGTCCACGCGGACGGGGATGCTGCCGAGGGAGGTGACTGTATCGAGCACGACCAACGCGCCGTGCCGGTGCGCCGCAGCGGCGATCTCGCCCAGGTGCAGTTGTTCTGCGCCGGTGGAGGTTTCGGCGTGGACGATGGCAAAGACTTTGTAGCGGCGGCGCGAGAGGGCAGCCTCGATCGCTTCCACGGTGAATATCTCGCCCAGCGGGCGTTCGATCGTCTCCACTTCGGCGCCCAGGCGGCGGGCCATTTCGGCCAGACGCTGGCCGAAGTAACCGTGGACGGCCACCAGGATGGCGTCTCCGGGTTCGAGCAGGTTAGCCAGGGCGGCCTGCATGCCCGAGGTGCCGGTGCCTGAAAGGGCAAAGGTCCAGGGGTTCTCCGTTTGGAAAAGGTGCCGCAACAGGGCTTGTTCTTCTTCATAAATGGCGAGCAACCCCGGGTCCAGGTGGCCGATAGGCGGGGTAGCCATGGCGCGGATGACGCGCGGCGAGGCCATACTGGGGCCGGGGCCGAGCAAAATGCGTTCTTGCACGTTCAAGTCGTGGTAGGCGGGCATTGGCGAATCTCCTTCTGCGGTGTTCGTCTCCAGTGTACTTCAAAGTAAGGCTTTGGGGAAGTGAAAAAACGTTATCCTTGACGTCTCCGCTCCGGCTGGTATAATGACGGCCATCACATACACAGAAAAGCGTAGATGGGAACGAGTAAGTCCGTACCGTCTGGCAGCGAGCCTGGGATGGTGGGAGCCGGGCAGACCAGGGCGGGCTGAAAATCCTCCCGGAGCTGCGACCTGAAATCTTTCGGAGAGTAGGGAAGCCGGTCTCGCCCACCGTTACCCGGGCGCGGATATAAGCCCCTGGCCGTATCCGCTGGAGCGCTCGCCCCGTGGCGAGAAGCAGAGTGGTACCGCGCAAGCCTGTGCAGGCTTTCGTCTCTGGTGAGGCGAAAGTTTTTTGTTTTTAATCATACGTTTTTTCGGAGGCCCTATGTTCAAACCCGTATCGCCCAAAGTTAACCTGGTGGAAATGGAAGAGCGCGTGCTCGCTTTCTGGAAGGAGCGCGATATTTTCCAGCGTTCCATGAAAGAACGCGAAGGCGGGCCGGAGTACGTCTTTTTCGAGGGGCCGCCGACGGCCAACGGCCGGCCCGGCATCCACCATGTGCTGGCCCGCGCCTATAAAGACATGTTCCCGCGTTACAAAACGATGCGCGGCTACCATGTGCTGCGCCGCGGCGGGTGGGACACCCACGGCCTGCCGGTGGAGATTGAGGTCGAGAAGAAACTGGGTTTTACCAACAAACAAGAAATCGAGGCCTACGGCATCGATCGCTTCAATGCGCTGTGTCGGGAATCGGTCTTCACATACATCAAAGACTGGGAGCGTCTCACCGAACGCATGGCCTACTGGGTGGACCTGAAGACGGCTTATGTTACCTACCACAATGAGTATGTCGAATCCCTGTGGTGGATTCTCAAGCAATTTTGGGAGAAAGACCTGCTCTACAAGGGCTACAAGGTGGTGCCCTATTGCCCGCGCTGCGGCACGCCGCTTTCCGATCACGAGGTGGCGTTAGGATATCAGGACACGGAAGACCCCTCGGTCTTTGTGCGGATGCGGCTGGTGGACGATCCGGATACGGCCCTGCTGGTGTGGACGACGACGCCCTGGACGCTGCCGGCCAACGTGGCCGTTGCCGCCCATCCGGAGGTGGACTACGTCCGGGTGCGCCGCCAGCGGGCGGATGGCGAGACGGAAACCCTCATCCTGGCACAGGCCCTGGTAGACAAGGTCTTCGGCGAGGAGACGGTAGAGATCCTGGAAACCTTCAAAGGCCGCGACTTGCAAGGAACGCGTTACCAGCCTCTTTTCTCCTTCTTGCAGCCAGACAAACCCGCCTATTTCGTCGTCCTGGGCGATTTTGTCACCACCGAAGATGGCTCCGGCCTGGTACACATAGCGCCGGCCTTCGGCGCAGACGATATGGAAATGGCGCGCCGATACGATCTCCCGGTTCTGCAAACGGTTAAACCAGATGGCACCTTCATCGAGGACATCGCGCCCTGGCAAGATGTGTTCGTCAAAGAGGCCGATCCGTTGATCATTGCCGATCTGGAGGCCCGTGGTCTGCTCTTCCGCGAAGAAAAGTACACGCACACATATCCTTTCTGCTGGCGTTGCAAGACCCCTCTGCTGTATTACGCGCGTTCTTCTTGGTTCATTCGCACCAGCGCACACCGCGATCGCCTGGTGGAATTGAACAAGCGCATCAATTGGGTGCCCGGGCACATTCGCGACGGGCGTTTTGGCAACTGGCTGGAAAACAATATCGACTGGGCATTGAGCCGTGAACGGTACTGGGGCACGCCGCTGCCCATTTGGGAGTGTGCATCCTGTGGCCGCCGCGAGGCCGTGGGGTCGCGCGCCGAATTGAGCGAAAAGAGTGGCCGCGATCTGGCGGATTTGGACCTGCACCGCCCCTATGTGGACGAGGTGACCTGGCCCTGCGCCGATTGCGGCGGCGAGATGCACCGCGTGCCAGACTTGATCGACGTCTGGTTCGATTCGGGCGCCATGCCGGTGGCCCAATGGCACTATCCCTTTGAGCACCAGGAGAAATTCCAGCAGCAATTCCCCGCCGATTACATCTGCGAAGCGGTCGATCAAACCCGCGGCTGGTTCTATTCTCTGCACGCCATCAGCACCCTGCTCTTCGATAGCGAAGCGTACAAGAACGTCATCTGCCTCGGCTTGATCCTGGACGACAAGGGGCAAAAAATGTCCAAATCGCGCGGCAATGTGGTTGACCCCTGGTCGGTCTTCAATACGGCGGGCGCCGACGCCGTCCGTTGGTATCTGTATACGGCGGGGCCTCCCGGGCAGGCGCGCCGTTTCTCCCCGGCCCTGGTGAATGAGGTCGTCCGCAACTTTACGCTCACCTTGTGGAACGTGTACGCCTTCTTTGTGACCTATGCCAACCTGGACGGTTGGACGCCGGCCTCTACGGTGACGCCGGAATACACCCGCCTGGATCGCTGGCTGCGTTCCGAGCTGCATACCCTGGTGCGCGATGTAACCCAAGCCTACGAAAATTACGATGCCCCCAATGCCACCCGTCCCCTGGAACGCTTTGTGGAAAACCTGTCGACGTGGTATGTGCGCCTGTCGCGCCGCCGTTTCTGGAAGTCGGGCGCCAGCGAAGACAAAGAAGCCGCCTACCGCACGCTCTACGAAGCCTTGACCACCCTGTCTCGCCTCCTGGCTCCGGCCATGCCCTTCCTGGCAGAAGAATTGCACCAAAACCTGGTGCGCTCGGTGAACCCGCAAGCGCCGGAATCGGTGCACCTGGCCTTCTGGCCGGAATATGACCCGAGCCTGATTGACGAAAAACTGAACCGCGATATGGCCCTGGTGATGAAACTGGTTTCACTGGGCCACGCCGCCCGCCAAAAAGCCAACCGCAAAGTGCGGCAGCCTTTGGCTGAGGCCGCTTTCTCGGTGGGACGTGCGGAAGAGCGGCAGGCCGTATTGGACGATGCCGACTTGATTGCCGCCGAGCTGAACGTCAAGCGCGTGCGCTTGCTGGA
>WGAD01000008.1 GCA_015489255.1 Anaerolineales bacterium
CATCCGCCAGCCCGGCAAAATCACCAGCTGCGCTTCTTGCGGCAAAGGGTCTTGCAAGGCTGCAGCGATCTCCAAAGCCGTCATCGCCGCCGAAAGCCGGTATTTTCCGGCCTGCAAACGCACGTCCCAGCCGCGATAAACCAGATAATGCCGAAAGGCCCGGCCATCTGCCAGCAGCCCCGCGCGCTGCAAGCGTTCGGCCACTTCGCCCGCCGATTCGCCCAGCGTTACCTGAAAATCTTGCATCGGCGCAGCGGGCTGCAACGGGCGTGTGAGCGCTTCGGTTTCGCTCAGCAACAGGAGACTGTATTGCAAACGCTGCCGCACGCTCAAGTGCGTCGCCGGCGGGCCAAAGCGCAGCGGCGCCTGCACCCAGGCCCAGCCCGCCGCCAACGACGCCGCCAGCAACCCCAAAAAGGCCAGCCCAACCCACTTACGCATGAGCATCCAGGTACGATTGCAAAATCACCGTCGCTGCCAGGTCATCCAGGTGACCGGCGCGTTTTGCCCGCCGCACGCCCATTTCAATGCGGGCGCGGCGGGCAATTTGGGTGCTAAAGGCCTCGTCCCACATCACCACCGGCACATCCACCAGTGCACGCAAGGCCTCGGCAAACCGGGCGGCACTGCGCCCCGCCGGGGTGGGGTTACCCTCGTCATCTAGCGATTGGCCGACCACCACCAGCCCCACGTCGCGCTCACGGACGATCGCGGCCACCCGGGCCGCGTCTTCCGCCCGCCGCACGTGCCGGATGACAGTCAACGGATTGGCGATGACGCCCGTCGGGTCGCTGATAGCCACGCCCAGGCGTTTTTCTCCATGATCAACAGCCAAAACGCGCATCTCACTCCGTTTGTTGGACAAAATCAATCGCGGAAGGCAGCCAGGGCAGCCAGGGCCAGAAAGCCGGTCGCAGACGAATTTCCACCGGCTGTGAAAGGCCCAGGGCAGCGGACAGGCGCGCTGCGGCGCGTTCCGGAGAGCGGCCACGTGCCAGCCGCGCCAGGTCGTTTTCTGCAAAGGCCGGGCGCAGCGGCAGCTCTACCAGCAGCCAACCGTCGCTGACCTGCGCCCGCATCTCTTCCCACCGCGGCACAAACCCGGGCGGCGGCTGGTACACCGTCTCCACCAGCGCGCGGATCTCCTCGGCGGCGACATATTCGGCGGCGAAAGCCAGGCGGCCATACGCGGCCATTCTTTCTCCCGGTTCCCCCTCCGGCGGCAGGACGATCTGTTCGTACACATCGGCCAGCTGCACCGTATCGGGCAGCAAGGCGTCTCCCGGCGACAGCTGCTCTTGCAGGGCGTCCACAGCGGCGGATTGCAGCTCCGTTTGCAGGGCCTGCCACAGACGCTGCCGATCGCTGGCCGAAGGGCCGGGTTGCTGCTGTACCGCGCCGCCTGTCAGCGGCTGGGGGTTGTGCACCTGCAACGAGGCGCCCAGGCCGCCCTCCGCCACCCATTCTTGCCCGGCAGGCAGATTGCCCGCCTCGCCGGCTTCCACCGCCTCCACTTCCACCAACTGGCTTTCTCCGGCTTCCAGGCGGCGAAAGGTAAGGGTGGCAAAAGCCACCGGCGGATCCGCCAGCGCATACAGCAGTGTCCCCCGCGGCACATCCAGCGCCGCAGCGCTGACGTTGGTTAATTCGACCTGGCCGCGGGCGGCCTGCATCGGCGCGGACACCGTCCCGCTGACGGGCGCCGTCCGCTGGCCTTCCACCACCACGCGCACCGTCGCCGGGTTCAGCGCTGCGCGTTCTGCCGCCTCTGGCAAAGAGATGCTCACCCGGTCGCTGCGCGCCGGAAAAACCAGACGGACCTCAGCCGAAGGAACGAAGAACGCCCCCCAGGCAAAGACGGCAAACAGCGCCGCCAGAAAGGCCGTCAGCCGCACCAGCAACCCCGGTTCCGGCGAGGGACGGCGCGCCCATTCCCGCCAGCCTTGTAAATCGGCCCGCGCCCGCCGTGGCAGCGGCTGCCAGCGCGGCCATTCCGCCCGTTGCGCATCGGCCAGCCGCGTGAAAACCGCCAGGCCAACGCGCTCAGCCTCGCGGCGCACAGCCGCCTGGCGGGCGACCACAGCCAGTTGAATGCCTCGCCGGCGGGCGGCGTGGCGGATCAACTGCCAGTCCAGCGGGCGGAAATCCGGGCCATTGCGCCGCGGCCAAACCAAAAGCGCACGGCCAGTTTTGATCCAGGCCAGTTTATCGCGCACGGAGACGTAATCATCCTGCGCCTCCAGACGCACCAGGGTTGTCTTCATTCTTGCAATTATAGCCGTAAATTCCTATTCGCAAATGGTTGTGCAAGAAGGGACGATTGTTGTATGATTGAGTATCACGCAGCGCTGCACAGGAGGCAACCATGGAACTTTCTCTGGTCAAGATTGAAAAACCGGAACCCATCAATTTCATTTTAGGGCAATCGCACTTCATCAAGACAGTAGAAGATATCCACGAGGCGCTGGTCAACACCGTGCCCGGTATCCGCTTTGGGCTGGCCTTCTGCGAGGCCTCGGGCGAACGGCTGGTACGTTGGACCGGCACCGACGAACCCCTGATTGCGCTGGCGCAGAAGAACGCCCTCGCCATTGGCGCCGGTCACAGCTTCATTCTCTTCCTCGGAGAAGGTTTCTACCCGATCAACGTGCTCAACGCCATCAAGCGTGTCCCCGAGGTCACACGCATCTATTGCGCCACGGCCAACCCTACGGAGGTCATCGTAGCCACCAGTGAACAAGGGCGCGGCATCCTGGGCGTGATCGACGGCCAGCCGCCCCTGGGCGTGGAAGACGAAGAAGGCATTGCCTGGCGCAAACAATTCCTGCGCAGCATTGGATACAAAGCATGACCAGCTCCCGTTACCCGGCCTACGTTTTGCCGCGCGCCTTCCCTGGCATTTCTTCTGAAGAAGTGCAACTGCTAATTCATAACGCCCGCGTACAAAAATACCCGGCCGGCACCACGCTCTGCCACGAAGGCACCCGCGAGCACACGTTTTACATCATCCTGGACGGCGAGGCCGCCGTCACCAAACGCATCGACGAGCAGGAATCCCGCTTGCTCTCCGTTTTGCACAGCGGCGACTTCTTCGGTGAGATGGGCCTCATCCACAACGCGCCTCGCGTCGCCTCGGTGAAGGCCCGCACCGATCTCACCGTCATGGAAATTGACCGGGAGGAGTTCGAAAAAACCCTGAAGAACAGCACCGCAGTCGCCCTGGCTATGGTTCGCGAGATCAGCGAGCGCCTGCGCGCCAACGACGAGATGGCGATCGAAGAACTGCGAATGCGCGCCGCCGAACTTGCTGAGGCCTACCAAAAGCTGGCAGAAGAAGAACTGGTGCGCCGCGAATTCATCCAGGGCGTGGCCCGCGAACTGCAACAACCGGTGCGTTCTGCCCTGGGGTATGTGGACCTGCTGGGACGCGAAAACATCGACCCCAAGGCTTTGCGCGAGGCCGCCCAACTCGCCGGGCAACAGATCCAGCGCATCGCCTACATGGTCGACAACCTGCTTTACCTGCAAGGCAGCGGCGATCTTCCACACCAGACCGCCTCGCTGGATCTGCGCGAAATCGTCAAACAGGCGGCCCAGGAAGTTGAAGAACTTTCTCAACGCAAGAAAGTGAAAGTCCGCGTCAAAACGCCCTTCCGCTACCCGCGCACACAAGGCGACGCCGCCGCCTTGCAACGCGCCCTCTACGCCACGCTAGACAGCCTGGTGCACGCCAGCCTGCCCGGCAGCCGGATCGCTGTGCGCCTGGACTACGACCCCCAGGAAGCGCAAATCTATCTGGAAGCCAACGGCCTCGAACAAAGCGCGCCTTTGCTTTCTCACCTCTTTGCCGAACACGGCCTCTTGCCCCACCAGGACGACGCCACTTCCATGCCTCTCCTGGGGTTGTTGCTGGCCCGCCAGATCATCCAGCAACACGGCGGGCGGATCGACGTCCGCCAGCGCCACGGACGCACCGCCCTGGTGTTCTACATTCCTCACGAATAACCTCCCGCCCGAAAAAGAATCAAAGCGCTGTCTTGCAAGACAGCGCTTTGATGTCATTCTGGCGACAAAGCGCCCCCTCGCCAATGGAGCGGTCTGACCGGCGCCGAAAAACCCAGCAATTGCGGCAGCAAGGACGCAAGTTGCCCGGTAGAAGCGGTGCTGTAGAATTGCGCCTTGCCCATCCGGCCAACAGGTTGCAAAGCATTGCGCGCGGCCAGCACCCGCTTCACCTGCCGTGCGATCGCCGGCGCCGGATCAATCACCCGCGCCCGACCCTTCGTCACCTCTTCGATCAGGGGAATAACGAAGGGGTAATGGGTACACCCCAAGACGACGGTATCTATCCCGGCGGCCAGCATGGGCGTTAGCGCCTGCTCCAGGATGGCGCGGGTCTCCGGTGCGTGCAACGCGCCGGCTTCGATTTGCTGCACCAGCCCGGGGCAGGTGTGCTGCAACAGGCGCACGTCGGCGGCAAAACGTTCCACCACCGAGGCATACAAGGCGCCCTGAAAAGTCGCCGGCGTTGCCAGCACACCAACCACGCCGGTCTGCGTGCGCTCGGCAGCCGGTTTGACCGCCGGTTCCATGCCGACAAAAGGCACTGCCGGGTACAACTGACGCAGTTCGCGCAGGGCGGCGGCGGAGGCCGTATTGCAAGCGATGACGATGATCTTCGCCCCCGCCGATAGTAAAAATCGGGTGATGCCCAGAGAGAAATCTCGCACTTCTTCCAGCCGGCGCGGCCCATACGGCACATGCGCCTGATCGGCAACGTAGATCAGGTCTTCCGCGGGCAAAAGCGCGCGTATGGCCCGCCAGACGGACAACCCGCCGACGCCAGAATCAAAGATGCCGATGGGCGCATCCCGGGGTTTCATGCCTGCTGCACCGCCTGCACAAAGAGATCGAAGATGCCCTGCATATCCTTCCGGGAAGCCGCCAGCCATTCCGGATGCCATTGCACAGCGCGCCCAAACGGATGCCCGGGCAGGCTGACGGCCTCGATCAGGTCGTCAGGCGCCCAGGCGTCCACCCGCAAAGGGGGCGCCAGGTCGCGGATGCCCTGGTGGTGCAGGCTGTTGACCGGCAACGTCTCTCCGCCGCCCAGAGAGACCAGCCAGCTCTCCGCCGCCAGGCGAACGCTGTGCGCCAGATGGTCGCGCGGCCAATCCGGGTAGTAGTCGTGCTTCAAGGCGCCGGGTTTCTCATCCGCCAGATCGGCATAAAGCGTACCACCCAGGCCGACGTTGATCACCTGCAAACCGCGACAGATGCCGAGAAACGGCTTGCCCTCATCCAGGCAAGCTTGCAGCAAAGCCAGCTCCAGGCTGTCGCGATCGGGTTCTTCCCCGTTCACCCGCGGGTGCCCGTTTCCACCGTAACGGGCGGGCGTCACATCGCCGCCACCGGTGAACAATACCCCGTCTACCCGCTCGTAAAGCGCCCGCCAGTGGGCCTCGGGTTCAATGGAGGGAAGCAAGACGGGCACGGCGCCAGCGCGCGCCAATGCCTGCAAGTAAGGAAACATCACCCGCACCTGGGGTAAGCCTTGCGGCGTCTGATTGACCTGGGTGGTCACGCCGATAACGGGCTGCGACATACACACCTCCAGAGAGAAAATAGGCCTTTATTGTACTTCCTTTGTCGGCGTTAAAAAGAAAAAGGCACAGTTTCCTGTGCCCTTTGGCTGGCTTAGTTGAATTTCTGTTTCAGGCGGGCGCGCTTGCCAGTCCGTCCACGCAAGAAGTAAAGTTTGGCGCGACGCACCTGCGAATGCCGGTTGACGACCACCTTTTCGATGAAAGGCGAGCGCATCAAAAAGGTGCGCTCCACGCCAATGCCGTTGCTCGCAATGCGGCGGACGGTGAAGTTGGCATTGTTGCCGCCTTTGCGCAAGCGAATGACCGTACCCTTGAAGACCTGGATACGCTCATTTTTGCCTTCCTTAATGCGGACGTGCACATCCACAATATCCCCGGGGCGCAGGTCTGGAATGTTGGGGTTGTCGGGGGCTTCCACAGATCGAATCAGTTCATCGCTCATGGCTGACTTCCTTTTTGGGATAATTTTCAAGATACCAAAACGCAAGGCGTGATTATAACATGCGGACAGAGCCGGTGCAAGTTTTTTGGCAAACGAGTTTTCACCCCCGCCCAAACGCCCCCTCGGGCGCTGATCGTCCGAGGGGGCATTCTCCGCCTGCTAGATGCGGGCGCGGCGCAGCCGCAGGCTGTTGCTGACCACGGAAACGCTGCTGAACGCCATTGCAAAGGCGGCCAGCATCGGATTGATCAGCCCGGCGGTCGCTGCGGGGATGAGGGCCACGTTGTAAAAGAAGGCCCAAAACAAGTTTTGCTTGATGGTGCGCAACGTGCTCCGCGAAAGGCGGATAGCGCGCACCACGCCGCGCAGATCGCCGCTGATCAGGGTCACCGGCGCCGCCGCCATGGCGACATCCGTGCCCGTCCCAATGGCGATCCCCACATCTGCCTGGGCCAGCGCCGGGGCATCGTTGACGCCGTCGCCTACCATCGCCACCACGGCGCCTTCTTCTTGCAAGGCCCGCACGCGCTCGGCCTTGTCACCGGGGAGCACCTCGGCCAGCACCTCGTCCACACCGACCTGGGCCGCAATGGCTTCCGCCGTCTGGCGGTTGTCGCCCGTCATCATGATGACCTTCAGACCCAGGGCTTTCAGGTCGGCGATCGCCTCGCGCGAGCCTTCTTTGATGGTGTCGGCCACAGCGATCACGCCAACAGCCTGGCCGTCTACGGCCACCAACATGGCCGTTTTGGCCTCGTTCTGGAAACGGGCCACAGCCTCCAGGGCGGACGCCACGTCCACACCACGGGTCTCCATCATGCGCCGGTTTCCGACCAGCACCTGCCGCCCGTCCACCTCAGCCTGCACGCCGTGGCCGGCCTCCGCGCGAAAACCTTGCGGTTCGGACAGCGCCAGGTCGCGGTGCGTGGCCTCCGCCCAAATGGCCTCGCCCAACGGGTGTTCACTGCCCTTTTCCACCGAAGCCGCCAGGCGCAGCAACTCATCTTCTGCCCAGCCATCGTGCAACACAGCGATATCGGTAACGGCCGGCTGCCCGCGGGTGATGGTTCCCGTCTTGTCCAGGACGATGGTGTCCACCCGTCCGGCGCGCTCCAGCGCTTCGCTGGTGCGGAAGAGTATCCCAGCCTCCGCGCCCTTGCCGGTTCCCACCATAACGGCGGTCGGCGTCGCCAACCCCATGGCGCACGGGCAGGCAATGACCAGCACCGCCACCATGTTGATCAACGCGCGGGTAAAGGCATCGGTTTCAGCGCCCGCAGGCAATGGGATGAGATAATACCAGGCGAGAAAGGTCAACACAGCAATGGCGATGACGATGGGCACAAAGACAGCCGAGACCTGATCAGCCAGCTTCTGAATGGGCGCCTTGCTCCCCTGGGCTTCTTCCACCAGGCGGATGATCTGCGCCAGCGCGGTTTCTTTGCCCACTTTGGTGGCTTCGACCTTCAGCAGCCCCAGTTTGTTGAGCGTTGCGCCCACGACCGGGTCGCCAGGCCCTTTTTCCACCGGCATAGACTCGCCCGTCAGCATGGATTCATCCACCGCGGAACGACCCTCCACCACCACGCCGTCCACCGGAATTTTTTCACCCGGGCGCACCAACACCAGATCGCCAACCTGCACGTCGTCCACCGGCACTTCCATCTCCTGCCCATCGCGGATCACACGGGCCGTTTTGGCGCGCAAAGACATCAGTTTCTTGATGGCCTCGCTGGTGCGGCCTTTGGCGCGGGCTTCGAAAAACTTGCCCAGGCGAATCAGGGTGATGATCACCGCCGCGGTTTCGAAATAGTAATGGCCTGGCAGCAGCCCAAGCAGCACGGCCACGGAGTAGAAATAGGCCGCCGAAGAACCCAGCGCCACCAGCACATCCATGTTTGCCGAGCCATTGCGCAAGGCTTTGTAGCCGCCCTCGTAGTATTGCCAGCCAACGTAAAACTGCACGGGCGTCGCCAACACAAATTGCAGCCAGGCCGCCCAGGGGGCTTCGGCCCATTCGCCATACAGGCCGAAACTGGTGCCCATAGACAGGATGAACAAGGGGGTGGTGAAAATCAAGCCGACGATCAACAAATGCCGTTGTCGCCGGATCTCTTCGGCCCGGGCTTTGGCTTCTGCATCTTCGGCGTCGCCGCCAAGTTCAATGGCTTCGAAACCGGCGGAGGCGATGGCCCGCCGCAATTCGGCCTGTGTCACCACGGTTGGGATGTATTTGACCAACGCCTTTTCCGTCGTAAAGCTGACGCTGGCCTCCAGCACGCCATCCAGGGAGGCCAGGGTCTCTTCCAACCGGCGAGCATCGTTGTCGTCGCTCAACCGCTTGATGATCAGCTCGGCAT
>WGAD01000009.1 GCA_015489255.1 Anaerolineales bacterium
CGTCAGATGTGTATAAGAGACAGGTGTTGCCCGGCGCGACCGATGAAGACGCGCAGCAGGGCGTAGCCCTCGGGGGCGCGGTGGGGGAACTTGGTCGAGGTCCAGGTGCAGGCCAGCGCCCGGCGGCCTTCGCGCCGCGGGATGACGTAGCCGTAGCCGTCGAGCGGACGCGGCACGTCGCCCAGGCGGTAGGCCAGGGTGACCGTCGCCGTGGAAACGTAGGGGATGCGCCCCAGCGCGGCGGCGAGATCGGCGTCCACCCCGCGCAGCAGCGCGGCGCTGACCCAGGCCGGGGTCGCCAGGATGAGGGCCTCGGCGGTCAGGGTTTCGCCATCCGCCAGGCGCACCTGCCAGCCCGCCGCCGTGCGCGTCACGTCCTGCGCCGCGGCGCGCAGACGCAGGTTCACGCCCTGCCCTTCCAGGTGCGCCACCAGCGCTTCGACGATTTCCGCCAGGCCGGTGGTGGGGGTCAGAAAGGCGGAGCGGCTGCCCTGTGTGGCCTTTCCGCGCGCCACCCGCTGGCGGTACATGGTCATCGCGCCGCGGGCGAGGCTGCGGTACTGGCGCTCCAGGTCGCGCAGGTAGGGGAAAGTGGAGAGCAGGGAGAGTTGGTCGCCGTCGCCTGCGTAGATGCCGGACATGAGCGGTTCGATCAGGTTTTCGTAGGCGGCGCGCCCCAGGCGGCGGGAGATGAACGCGCCCAGGGTTTCGTCTTCATCGTTTTGGGAGGGCGGCAGGACGAAATCCAGCCCCATGCGCAGTTTCTGCGGCCAGGTGAGCAGGCGGGTTTGCAGCATGGGCAGTACTTTGCCAGGGAGCATCATCGCCAGCCCGTCGGGGAGCGGCTCCAGGCGTCCCTTGTGCAGGACGTAAGTGCGCGGGGCAAGTCCCGACTTGCCCTTGCTGGTCCCATGCAGGCGGTCTTCCAGCCCCAGTTCGCGGCAGAGTCGCACGCCCCAGGGTTTGGTCGCCAGGAAGGTATCCGGCCCGCCCTCGATGACGAACTGCCCGCCTTCCCAGGGCACGCGCTCGGTGGCGATCTTGCCGCCCCAACGGTCGCCGGCCTCCAGCAGGGTAATCTGCGCGCCGGGGAGATGTTTGCTGGCGTAATAGGCAGCGGAAAGCCCGGCAATGCCGCCGCCAATGATAATGAGTTTCATGCGTTCTCTCGTTTTATGATTTAGTCCGTTAGTCTGCTGGTCTGTTAGTCGACCAGTCTATCAACCGACCAGATGACTAAACAACTACGCGACTAAACGACTAAGCGACTAAAGATGCGGCGCCTTCCATTTTGCAATCACATCGGCGAAAGGCGGGCGAATTTTCTTCGGATTGAAGGGGAACCAGCCCAGTTCGGCGCGGATGGCCTGCTCTTTGAGTTCGGTCGACCCCCAAACCAGCGAAGCGCCACACGCGCCCAGCAGCGCAGAACCCCAGTCCGAGGCTACGAAGAGCGAGCCGAGCACCACCAACAGGCCCGCCGCCATGACATAGGGCCACCACAGGTAACCGAGATAGCGCTCTCCGCGGATAACCCAGACGAAGCCCAGGCCGATGATGAAAAACGTCGCCAGACCAAGCAGCAAACCAAAAACGTTCATGGCAACTCCTTCTCAGAAACCAGTTCTCTCGCTTCCTGCGCCGAAACCCGCCGCCCGACCGGATCGCGGTTCAGCAGATCCAGCGTAGTTGCGGACGGGCATTCCGTCAAAATGCGGGCGTGGCGCGGATTTTCAGGATTGGCGGGCGCGTGGCCCTTTTGGATGCGTTTTTCCTGGCGAACGAATTCGAAGGCGTCCCACAGGAGGGTGACGCCAAGGATCCCCGCCGCGGCGGACAGGGGGCGGCTGGCCGTCGTCAGGGCGAGGGCTTCCAGCCCCAGGCCCAACGTCAGCGCCCCGACGATGGGTTTCCACAGGCGGACGGCGCGCCGCTCGATGAGTCGCACGCCGACGTGCCCCCACCAGATGCCGAGGAAAGTCGCCAGCGCGGTGACCAGGCCGAGAAGGTTCAAGTTCATTTGATGGATGCTCCTCAAGGGAAAGTACAACGTACAACGTACAACGTACAACGCACAGCGTACAACGTACGATGTACTCACGTATTCTGTACGCTGTATGTTCTCACAAATTCCACCAC
>WGAD01000010.1 GCA_015489255.1 Anaerolineales bacterium
GGTGGTGCAGGCCATCTGCCAGCAGGCCGGGCAAATCATCACCTGCCCGGAGATGTTCTACAACCCGGTGCGCGCCCAATTGCTGGAAAAACTGACCGCCCTGGCTCCGGAAGGGATGGAGCGCGTCTTCCTTTCCAATTCCGGGACAGAGGCGGTGGAGGCGGCCTTCAAGTTTGCCCGTTACAGCACCGGGCGCACGGAGATCATCGCGGCCATGCGCGGCTTCCACGGGCGCACCATGGGCGCGCTGGCGGCCACCTGGAACAAGAAGTATCGTCAGCCCTTTCAACCGCTGGTGCCGGACGTGCGCCATGTGCCCTACAACAAACTGGATCGCCTGGAGGCCGCGGTGAGCGAAAAGACCGCCGCCGTCATTCTGGAGGTGGTGCAGGGGGAGGGCGGCGTGCGCCCGGGGACGGCGGAATTTTTGCGCGGCGCGCAGGAGATCTGCCGCCAGCGCGGGGCGCTGCTCATCATAGACGAGGTGCAAACCGGTTTTGGCCGCACGGGGCGCATGTTCGCCCTGGAGCACCACGGCCTTCAACCCGATATCCTGTGCCTGGCGAAATCGCTGGGTGGCGGCGTGCCCATCGGGGCGACGCTGCTGGGCGAGCGCGTGCGGGAACTGCGCCCGGGGTTGCACGGCTCGACCTTTGGCGGCAACCCCCTGGCCGCTGCGGCGGCGGTCGCTGCCCTGGACGCCCTGGTGGAGGAAGACCTGCCCCGGCGCGCCGCCGAGACGGGCGCTTACCTGATGGGCGAACTGCGGCGCATCGAATCGCCGCTGATCCGCGAGGTGCGTGGCCTGGGGTTGATGATCGGCATCGAACTCAAACAGAAAGCCGCGCCGTATCTCGCCGCTCTGCAAGAACGCGGTGTGCTGGCCCTCAACGCCGGCGCCAACGTCATCCGCCTGCTGCCGCCGCTGGTGATCACCCGTGAACAGGCCGGGCGCGTGGCGCGGGCGATAAAGGCCGTGGTGGGGGGGAGTGAAGGGTGAAGAGCGAAGGGAAAAGATATTCTCCACGCCTCACGCACCATTTCTCATTTCTCATTTCTCATTTCTCATTTCCCATGTCCCACACCACCCTGATTGAACTCGTCAAGCGCTACAGCCCCTCCGGGCAGGAGGGCGAGGCCGTGGACTATCTCGTTCAGCGGATGGCGGCGCTGGGGTACGCGCGTGCCTATGCCGACGAGGCCGGCAACGCCATCGGCGTGATGGGCGAGGGGCCGCGCCAGATCGTCCTGCTGGGGCACATCGACACCGTCCCGGGCGAGATACCGGTGCGCGTGGAAGAGGATATCCTGCACGGACGCGGCAGCGTGGACGCCAAAGGCCCGCTGGCCGCTTTTGTGGACGCGGTGGCCGCCCTCGGCCCGGTGGAGGGTTGGCAGTTCGTGGTGATCGGCGCGGTGGACGAAGAGCGCCATTCCACCGGCGCGCGGTACATCGCGGCGAGCGGTGCCTATCGCCCGGAATATGCCATCATCGGCGAACCCAACCGCTGGGAGCGGATCGCACTGGGGTACAAGGGGAGCGCCTGGGCCGAAGCGACCATCACCCGCCCGCAGGCACACACCGCCAGCGGCCAGCAGACCGCCGCCGAAGCTGCCGTGGAACTGTGGACGGCAATTCGGGCGTTGGCCGACCGCTACAACGCCGACAAACCCCGCGCCTTCGACCAGCTGCTCCCCACCCTGCGCGGCATCGCCAGCGGGGAAGATGGCTTCTCCCAATGGGCGCGGCTGCGCATCGGCTGCCGTCTGCCCGTGGAGGTGACGCCGGATGAATGGTACGCCCGCTTACGGCAGCTGTCCACAGCAGACATCTCCCCCCTCGGCCACCCCATTCCGGCCTGGCGCGGCGAGCGCAACACGCCGCTGGTGCGCGCCTTCACCGGCGCCATCCGCGCTGTGGGCGGCAAACCTGGCTTTGTGCGCAAAACCGGCACGGCGGATGCGAACATCCTGGCGCCCGTTTGGGGATGCCCGGCGGTGGTCTACGGCCCTGGCGACTCGGCGCTGGACCATACCCCTCAAGAACACCTTTCGTTGACTGAATACCGCCGTGCGGTCACCGTGTTGGTATACGTTTTGCGCCGCCTGACCAGAGATTGAGCCCGGGGCTGTTGGAAACCAACGGACATTTGCCAACCCTCTGGCCGGTCAATAGAGGTATAATTTGCCAATCCCGTTGAAGACATCGCCCGTCAGGGGCCTTGTTTTCGCTTTTTCTAAGGAGGCATGGATGTCCAAGAAACAAGTGTTTGCAATCCTCATGCTCACGTTGGCGCTGGTGATCAGCGCGTGCGCGCCGAATACGCCCGCGGAGCCGACGCAACCCGCCCAGCAGGAAGAAACACAGGCGCCGGAGACTGCGCCCTCTGAAGAGGCGGCCCCGGCCGAAACTGAGGCGCCGGCCGAGCCGGTGACCATTCAATTCTTTTACCCGGTCGCCGTCGACGCCCCGATCGCCGACATCATCAAGGGGTACATCGCCGACTTTGAAGCCGAAAACCCCAACATTACCGTTGAGCCGGTCTTCTCCGGCGGTTATGGCGACACCTACACAGCCATTATGACGGCCATTGATGGCGGCGCAGAACCGCCGGCGGTGGCCGTGTTGTTGGGCACGGCGTTGTACGATCTCATCAATGCCGATGCAATCATCCCGTTGGATGCCTACCTCGACCAGATGCCGGACAAAGACGCTTACCTGAACGACTTCTTCCCGGCCTTCCTGGAAAACTCCACCTACGACGGCAGCATTTGGAGCCTGCCTTTCCAGCGCAGCACGGTGGTGCTGTATTACAATGCCGATCTCTTCCGCGAGGCCGGGCTGGAACCGCCGAATTCCTGGCAGAGCTGGGGCGAGGCCGCCCAGGCGCTGACCGTCAAAGACGGCGACACGGTGACCCGCTGGGGCCTGGAATATCCTTCTGGCTGGCCCTACTGGCTCTTCCAGCCGTTGGCGATCGGCAGCGGGCAAAACATCGTCGGCGAAAGCGATACGGAAGTGTACTTCGACCACCCGGACGTGATCGAGGCCGTGCAGTTCTACATTGATCTTTCCCACGTCTATGGCGCCATGCCCGAGGGCGTACAGGGCGTGTGGGGCCAGGCGCCCACCGATTTTGCGAGCGGCCAGACGGCCATGATTGTCCATTCGTCTGGCAGTTTGCGCGGCATCCTGGAACAGGCCGATTTCGAAGTCGGCGTGATGCCCCTGCCTGGACAGGAACCGGATACCTACGCCAGCGTGCCCGGCGGCGGCAACCTGTACATCTTCAAGGGCGCTTCGCCGGAGCAGCAGGACGCGGCCTGGAAGTTCATCGAATTCCTGACCCGCCCGGAATACGCTGCCGACTTCAGTATCCAGACCGGTTACATCGCCTCCCGCCAGAGCGCTTACGAAACCGAAGCCATGCAGGCTTATGTGCAAGAGGTGCCGCAGGCGCTCGCCACGCGCGATATCCTGCAATATGCCGGGCGTGAGCTCTCCGTCCAGAACCTGGGCGAAGTGCGCAACATCTTCCACAACTATTTGCAGCAGGCTTATAACGGGGAAATGACCCCCGAAGAGGCCATGGCTGCCGCCCAGCAAGAGGCAGACGCCGCACTGGCGGACTTCCGCTAAACCTTGCTGCCTGTCGCGGGGACGCTGACCGCCGGCGTCCCCGCATTTTTTCAACCGATCGCCTCCACACAATGCTTTCTGAGGAATTATGACCACCCGAAGAAGTTCTGTTGGCGTCAAAGCGTTACCGTATTTTCTCATTCTCCCCACTTTGGCCTTTGTGTCCCTGTTTACCATCTGGCCTACGCTGAATGCCATTTATCTTTCTTTTTTTAAGCAGCGTCTCAACATTGCCCGTTTCCGTGAGCCGACTTTTATCGGGTGGGAGAACTACATCAACCTGTTTCATGACCCCACCTTCCTCAAAGTGTTGAAAAACACGCTGATTTATGTGGTCGGAACGGTTCCCCTGAGCATCGTGGTGGCGTTTCTCATGGCCTGGCTGGTCAACCAGCCCTTGCGCGGGCGCGGCTGGACGCGGTTGTTCTTCTTCCATCCGACGGTGCTGCCGATGGTCAGCGCGGCGACGATCTGGATGTTTTTCCTCACCCCCGATTACGGCCTTTTCAACACCACCCTGGCCTGGTTGGGGTATCATGGCCCGCAAAACTGGACAGGCAACCCAAACCTGGCCCTTTTTGGGGTTATGCTGGTGGCCTTTTGGAAAAACGCCGGTTACTACATGATCTTTTACCTGGCAGGGTTGC
Organism: Anaerolineales bacterium; assembly: GCA_015489255.1. Taxonomy (GTDB): domain Bacteria; phylum Chloroflexota; class Anaerolineae; order Anaerolineales; family Villigracilaceae; genus S143-42. Next base: position 4,288 of record WGAD01000010.1, read on the forward strand.
AAAACCTGCCGCATGAGGTCTTCGAAGCCGCCCAGTTGGATGGCGCTAATCTCCTCCAGCAACTGCGGTATATCACCTTTCCCCTGCTGCGCCGCACAACGCTGTTCGTTTCCACCATTGCCTTCATTGGCGCCTTTCAAACCATCGACCACATCTTCGTTTTGACCCAGGGCGGCCCCAGCAACGCCAGCAACGTGCTGCTTTATTACCTGTGGCAAATTCGCTTTGAGAACCAAGACGTTGGCAGGGCCTCTGCGGTGACGGTCATCCTGATCCTGGTCTTGCTGGTGTTCACGGTAAGCAACGTCTGGCTCTCGGAACGCAGAGAGGAGTCGCAATATGGCTAAACGCACCTGGAATCGCCGCGCGCTTGGGCAAACGACGCTCACCCTGTTGACTTGGGCGCTGGGCTTGTTGTGGATCGTTCCCCTGCTGTGGGCGATCACGGCCTCTTTGCGCCCCCTCAACGAGCCGATCCAACGCGGCGATGTCTGGTTCGGCACCACGTTGAGCATCGAAAGCTACACCAAAGCCTTGTCATTGGCGCCCTTTGGGCTGTACTTCAAAAACACGGTGATCATCGTTTTGATGATCCTCGGCGTTCAGCTCATCACCATTACGCTGGCAGGGTTTGCCTTTGCGAATTACCGTTTTCGGGGACAAAAGGTCTTCCTGTTTTTGATTTTGTTGCAGCTGATGATCCCCACGGCGGCCTTGCTGGTGCCCAACTTTGCCACCATCCGCTGGCTGAACCTCTACGATACGCGCCTGGCGATCGCCATCCCTTACTTTGGCTCAGCCTTTGGCACCTTCCTCATGCGCCAGGCGTTTCTGGAAGTGCCGCAAGACCTGGTGGACGCCGGCGTGCTGGATGGCTGTTCCTGGTGGCAGCTGCTCTGGCATGTGTACCTGCCGCCCAGTATTCCTACCCTGACGGCTTTCATGCTTTCTTCGGTGGCCTGGCACTGGAACGAATTCCTCTGGCCGCTCATCGTCACCAAGAGTGATGCCGCCCGCCCGCTGACTGCCGGGCTGGTGCGCTTTACGCAACTGGGAGAAATCGGCGCCCAGTGGTCTTTGTTGAGCGCGGCCACGCTGCTGGTGGCGGCGCCCCTGCTGGTGGTCTTCCTGATCTTCCAGCGGCGATTCATTGAGAGCTTCTTGCATTCCGGGTTGAAGTAGCCACTTCTGCGCGGCCTTGGTCCCCGGTTGTGCGTCGGCAGGCTTGCAGGCGCGCGGCTGGGGGCCGATTGGCGCGGCGCAGAACGCAAATGGCGGGAACGGGGCGGCGGTCGAACCGTCTTCCCCGTTTGTCGCAGCCACAGGGGGATTTTCATACAGGCCAAATTGCTTGCATTCCATAGGCCAAAGCGCGGCTGTTGTTTTCTCAGTCTGACGCCTATACTGGGGGCATGAATGGGCGAGGCGTAACGAACCAAACGGTGCTGCTGGGCACCTTTCTGGCGGATTGTCGTCAGGCGGCCCGGCGTCTGGCGGCCTCCTTGCGGGAGCGCGGCCTGACGGTGGTGCAAACCTTCGATTTGCAGGTCGCCCGCAGCAGCAACGCCACCTGTCATTGTCCCCGGCATGGCCGTTCGGATTGTACCTGCCAGATGGTCGTGTTGCTGGCGTATGGCGAAAATCGCTCTGCCCCCTGGACGTTGATCTTGCATGGCAGCGAAGACCGCACCCAGGTGAGCCTGGTGCAAGACCCCCCGGGGGCGCGGCCAGAACCGATCGCCAGCTGGGTACAGCAACTTTTTGGCCGCTCCCGCGGCGTAACCCCCAAAAAACGAGGTGACTTATGACGCGCAAGAAGAGGCGAAAAAAGCCCGCCACAGAGGGCATTCCGTTGATCACGTTGATTTTCATGATGAGCGGCTTTCTGCTGGGCTACCTTTTGGGTGAAATCCTGCTCTCCTTCCAGCCGCATCCGATGCATTGGCTGGGCGGGGCGGCGGGCATGGCGCTCGGGTATGCCGTGGGGCAGATCGTGTACCGCCGTCATGGCGATGTTGTTTAAGAACCCGGGTTGCGGATTAGCAACAGGGATCCGTTTTGTCATTGCGAGCGACCGCAAGGAGCGAAGCAATCCCCTGTATGACGATGTGGGAGATGGCTTCGGGCGCGATGCGCCCTCGCCATGACACCCATCCTCCTTATCCGCAATTCAGGTTTAAGAGATAGTTTGGAGGTTCCAACGATGAGTAACCCTTTCGATTTTCAGGTGCGCCTAGCGCAACCCTATGAAGAAGCGGTAGAAACCGTGATCGCCGCCTTGAAAGAAGAAGGCTTTGGCGTCCTCACCCGTGTAGACGTGCGGGCGACCTTTCAGCAAAAGCTGGAAGCGGACTTCCGCCCTTATGTGATCTTGGGCGCTTGCAACCCGCCGCTGGCTTATCGGGCCATGCAGGCGGACGCCCGCGTAGGACGCCTGCTGCCCTGCAACGTGACGGTAGAAGCGGACGGCGACGGGGCGCTGGTGGCATTTGTCAACCCTGAACCGTTGCTGATCAGCGGCCCGCTGGCCGAAAACGCAGAGATCCGCGCGGTGGCCGCTGAGGCACGCCGCCGCCTGGAACGGGTGGCGCAATCGTTGAAAGGAAGGTAAGAATGAACAAAGCGATTATTTTCCTGGCCCTGGTGGGGGCCGTAGTTTTGAGCGCGTGCAGCGCGAGCGCGCCGGCGGAGCCCGGCATGGTGCAGGGGCGTGAAGTCCGCGTGGATGGCGGCAGTTATCGGGACGTTTCAGCCGATGAGCTGCAAGCCATGATGCAAGACAAAGACTTCGTGCTGATCAACGTGCATGTTCCTTTTGCCGGGAACATCCCGGGCACCGATTTGTCCATCCCCTACAACCAGATCGAGGCCAACCAGGCACAGTTGCCAGCGGAGAAAGACGCCAAAATTCTCGTCTATTGTCGCAGTGGCGCTATGAGCGCGGCGGCAGCCCAAACCCTGGTGAACATGGGGTACACCAACGTATGGAATCTCTCCGGCGGCATGAACGCCTGGCAGCGTTCGGGGATGTCGCTGGATATGACGCCCTGATCTTTACCAAACCTTTGCAAACGCTAGAAAGACCCTTTACTTTGTCGCATTACAATCAGGGTAGTTCAAGCGAATCCATTCTGTACGGAGGTGAAATATGATGGGAGGTTGTTGCGGCGGTTTTGGCTGGTACGGCGCCTATGGCTCCTGGAGCTGGATCATCAACCTGGTGTTCAGCCTGCTGGTCTTCGGTGGCTTGATCTGGCTGGTCGTTTGGGCGGTTCGCCGCATGACGAGCGCTTCCGGCCCCGGTTTCTCGGGTTTGGGAGGCGGTTCGTCCGCCGCTCGGGAGATCTTGCAGGCGCGTTATGCGCGCGGCGAGATCACCCGCGAGGAATATCAACAAATGCTTGACGATTTGAACCGTTGAGAAAGGAGTGCAAACCATGATGGGCTTTGGTATGGGATTCGGTTTCATCGGCCTCTTGCTGATGGTGCTCTTTTGGGGCGGCCTCTTCGCCTTCTTCTCCCGCCTGATGAACGGCGGCGCCCCGATGCAGATGAACACGCCGGGGATGGGAAACGGCGGCCTGCGCCCGCGCGAGATCCTCGATCAGCGCTACGCGCGCGGTGAGATCACCCGCGAAGAGTATGAGCGCATGAAGCAAGACCTGTCGTAAGTCGACCTTTGGCGGGGTGGTGGCCCGTCGTCTGGGCTGCCGCCCCGCGTTGCGCCTGCGGGGTTAACAAATTGGCAAGCCAGGTTGTACTTGATTGTGAAAAGTTGTGAGATACAATAGATAGCACGTTTGGGGTTCATTGCAGCAACGCTTTGAACGAAACCATGGAGTAGAACAAAATGCAGAAGAAAAAACCATTGAATCGCCGCGATTTCCTGCGCCTGAGCGGCCTGGGAGTCGCTTCCCTGTTTGCCGGTGGCCTGTTGAGCGCTTGCAGCCCGGATGAGGCCGTGGCGCCGACGGCGGCTGCCGGGGCCACGCCTTTGCCGCCGGTTGCGCCTTCGGATGAAGCGCTGGACCTGGAACTGGTTATGCGCGCCGTCCCGGGCGAAGTGCAGATCTTTTCCGGACAGCCAACCCGCGTCTGGCGTTATGAGGGCGAGGTGTTGCAGGGCGACCCCAATGCTTTGCAGCCCGTCCCCAATTCTTACCTGGGGCCGATCATTCGGGTGAAGAACGGCTGGCGTATTCGCGTCCATTTCCAGAACGGGATCAACGAGGAGACCATCATCCACTGGCACGGATTGCACGTCCCCGAGGTGGCCGATGGGCATCCGCGCTTTGTGATCGCCCCGGGCGAAACCTATGTGTACGACTTCACCGTCGACGATCGCCCTGGCACTTACTGGTACCACCCGCACCCGCACGGGCGCACGGGGCCGCAGGTGTATTATGGCCTGGCTGGTTTGTTCCTCATTGAAGACGAACCGGATACGCCCTTGCCGACCGGCGAATACGATGTCCCCCTGGTCTTGCAGGATCGCACCTTCGATGCGGACAACCAGTTCGTTTACCAGACCGGCGCGATGATGGCGCAAATGATGGGCTTCCTGGGCAACCGGATGCTGGTCAACGGTCAGCCGGACTTTACCCTGCCGGTGGCGACCCGTCCTTACCGCCTGCGCATCCTCAACGGGTCCAATTCGCGCATTTACAAACTGGGCTGGTCGGATGGCTCGCCGCTGACCGTCATCGGCACGACGGGCGGCTTGCTGGAAAAGCCGATCACGAAGGAATACGTCACCCTGGCGCCGGCCCAGCGGGTCGATCTGTGGGTGGACTTCAGCGGTCGCGCCGTGGGCGAGGAAATCCAGTTGATCAACCTGCCCTCTGCCGCCCCCGATGGCGGTGCGGTATTCCCCATTTGCACCGTCAAGGTGGAGCGCGAGGAATCGGCCTCGCTGACCCTGCCGGAGCGCCTGTCTTCGGTCACCTGGTTCGATGCCACCCAGGCGGTCAACCGCGACAAACCGCGCGAATTCGTCCTGGCGATGACCGGCGGACGCGGCTGGACCCTGAACGGCCGCACCTTCGAAATGACGGCGGTGGCCGACGACGAACTCGTCCGCCTGGGCGATTTGGAAGTCTGGCAATTTACCAACCAGATCGGCGGCGGTATGGGCATGGGCGGCGGCATGGCTTTGCCCCACCCCATGCACGTGCACGGCCTGCAATTTCAGGTCATCGAGCGCGAAATTTCTGCGGCTGGCCGTTCTGCCTGGGAAACGCTCAAAGATGGCTACGTTGACGAGGGCTGGCTGGATACCATCCTGGTGATGCCGGGAGAAAAGGTGAAGATCCTGCTCAAGTTCGAGGATTTCGAAGGACTTTACCTGTATCACTGCCATAACCTGGAGCACGAGGATATGGGCATGATGCGCAACTATCGCGTGCAGGCCTGAACGAAAAGTGGACGATGCCGGACGACTGTGCAGTCGTCCGGCTTGCATATAGGCCATTTGGCTTGTTTTGGGTGCGCGAAAGCACGCTCGTTTTTTGGGGGCGGAACCGGTATGATGAAAGTGGTTACCTGACAGGAGGTCCAAAATGGAAAATATGACGCACAAACACGAGCAAGACGCGCAGCCCGACGGCGGGCATGGGTCGCATGGCGGGCACGGCTCGCATGGCGGGCACGGCTCGCACGGCGAGCATGGGTCGCACGGCGGGCATGGGGCGCATGACGGGCACGGCTCGCATGGCGGGCAGGATGCCCACGCCGGCCACACAGATCACAGCGGGCATGAACAGATGTTCCGCACCCGCTTTTGGGGCAGCCTGCTGCTTTCCATTCCGGTTCTCATCTACACCCCGCTGGTGCAGCGTTTCTTCGGCTTTACTCCGCCGCAGTTTCCGGGCAGCGAGTGGATTCCCTTCATCGTCTCCGTCATCATCTTCGCTTATGGCGGCGTTCCTTTCTTACAAATGGCCGTGCCGGAATTGCGGTCGCGCAAGCCGGGCATGATGACCCTCATTTCGCTGGCGATTAGCGTGGCGCTGGTGTACAGCGTGCTGGCTCAGGTCGCCAACCTGGGGGAAGGCTTTTTCTGGGAACTGGTCACTTTGATTGATGTGATGCTGCTGGGCCACTGGATGGAGATGCGCAGCATCCGCCAGGCCTCGGGCGCCTTGAACGAACTGGCCAAACTGATGCCTGATACCGCCGAAAAGATCCTGGCGGATGGCTCGGTGGTCACGGTGCCTGCCAGCACGCTCAAAACGGGCGACCTGGTTCTCGTGCGCCCGGGCGCCAGCCTCCCTGCCGATGGCGAGGTGGTAGAAGGCGAATCCAGCCTGAACGAGGCCATGATCACCGGCGAATCCAAACCGGTGAAAAAGAAACCGGGCGACAAAGTGATTGCCGGTACGATCAACGGCGATGGCAGCCTGCGGGTGCGCGTTACGGCGACGGGCGATCAAACGGCGCTGGCGGGCATCATGCGGCTGGTAGAACAGGCGCAGCAGTCTAAATCGCAGACCCAGGTGCTGGCCGACAAGGCCGCCGGCTGGCTGTTCTACGTGGCGATTGCGGTCGCTGCGCTGACCCTGCTGCTCTGGACGCTGGCCGTCGGCTTCGATGTGGAAGTGCTCAAGCGCGTGGTGACCGTCCTGGTCATCGCCTGCCCCCATGCGTTGGGGCTGGCCGTGCCGCTGGTGGTTGCCATCACCACAGCCATGGGCGCGCGCAACGGCGTGCTGGTGCGCGATCGCCTGGCGCTGGAGACGGCCCGCGAAGTGGACGTGGTCATTTTCGACAAGACCGGCACCCTGACGGAAGGCAAGTTTGGCGTGGTGGCGATTCTTCCCGCCGAGGGCGTGGCGGAAGATGAAGCGCTGGCCCAGGCGGCGGCCATCGAAGGTGATTCTGAGCACCTGATCGCCCAGGCCATCCGCCGGGCGGCGCAGGAACGCGATCTCGCGTTGCCGGGCGTCAGCGCCTTCGCGGCCATCAAGGGGCGCGGCGTGCGGGCATCGGTGGATGGGCGCACGCTCTTCGTGGGCGGCCCTCGCCTGCTGGAAATGCTCAACCTGACTTTGCCGGAAAGCCTGGATAGCTTCACTGCCGAGGCAGGGCGCAAGGCGCAGTCGGTGGTGTACCTGACGGAGCAGGACCGCGTACTGGCCGCCTTCGCCGTGGCCGATGTCATCCGCCCCGAAAGCAAACGAGCGGTGGACAGTTTGCACAAAATGGGCGTGGAGGTAGCCATGCTGACCGGTGACAGCCGCGCGGTGGCCGCCGCAGTGGCGGCTGAACTGGGCATCGACCACGTCTTTGCCGAGGTGCTGCCCGAGCACAAGGATCAAAAAGTGGCCGAATTACAGGCCCAGGGCAAGCGCGTTGCCATGGTTGGCGATGGCGTCAACGATGCTCCGGCGCTCACACGGGCGGATGTGGGCATTGCCATCGGCGGCGGCACGGACGTGGCGATTGAATCCGCCGGCATCGTGCTGGTGCAGAGCAACCCGCTGGACGTGGTGAAGATCATCGCGCTCAGCCGCGCCAGTTACCGCAAGATGATTCAAAACTTGTGGTGGGCGGCCGGGTATAATATCCTGGCGTTGCCGCTGGCCGCGGGCGTCCTGGCGCCCTGGGGAATCAACATTTCTCCGGCCTTTGGCGCTTTGCTGATGTCGCTTTCCACGGTCATCGTGGCGATCAACGCCCAATTCCTGCGGCGCGCCCGTCTGGATGTGGCATGAACCAACCCTTTTGGAGGAGGATGTTTTGATGATGATGCGTAAACGATGGATCTGGTTATCGGTTTTGCTGGGCGGCGTTTTGCTGTTGGCAGCCTGTAACGGACAGCCGGCGCCGAACACCGCCGCTGCGCCCTCGCCTGGACAATCGGCCGGGATGGATGCCGGTCAAAATATGGATCAGAGTATGGGCAACGACAGCGGCCAAAACATGGGCAACGACAGCGGCCAAAACATGGGCAACGACAACGGCCAGGACATGGGCAACGACAGCGGACACGCTGGCGATGACAACGGCCAGGACATGGGCAACGACACTGGGCACGCTGGCGATGACAACGGCCAGGACATGGGCAACGACAGCGGACACGCTGGCGATGACAACGGCCAGGACATGGGCAACGACACTGGGCACACTGGCGACGACAACGGCCAGGACATGGGCAACGACACTGGGCACGCTGGCGATGACAACGGCCAGGACATGGGCAACGACAGCGGACACGCTGGCGATG
>WGAD01000011.1 GCA_015489255.1 Anaerolineales bacterium
AAGCCATCCGTCTGATGGGCGACAAAGCGCTCTCCAAAGTGCGGATGCGGGAAGCCGGCGTTCCCACCGTGCCGGGCGTTGAAGGGCTGGAAACCGCAGAAGACTTCCGCCGCGCCGCGGCGCAGATCGGCTACCCGCTGCTGGTCAAGGCGGCGGCGGGCGGCGGCAAGGGGATGCGCATCGTCCGGCAGGCCGACGAACTGGAAGATGCCATCGAATCCGCCGCCCGCGAAGCCCGCAACGCCTTCGGCGACGACCGGCTGCTGCTCGAAAAGTACCTGCCCCAGGCGCACCACATTGAATTCCAGATCCTGGCCGACGCCCACGGCAAGACCCTGCACCTCTTCGAGCGCGAGTGCTCGGTGCAGCGCCGCCACCAGAAGATCATCGAAGAGACGCCCTCCCCCCTGCTGACGGACGAGATCCGCGCCCGCATGGGGCAGGCCGCCGTGCGCGCCGCGCAGGCCGTCGGCTACGTCAACGCCGGCACGGTGGAATTCATCTTCGATCCGGAGAGCGGCGACTTCTACTTCCTGGAGATGAACACCCGTTTGCAGGTCGAGCATCCGGTCACCGAGATGACCACCGGCCTGGACCTGGCGCAATGGCAGATCCGCATCGCCGCCGGCGAACCCCTCCCCTGGCAGCAGGAGACCCTCACCGGCCGCGGGCACGCCATCGAATGCCGCCTCTACGCCGAAGACCCGGCCGGCGGTTTCCTGCCCTCCACGGGCCGCCTGCTGACCGTCCGCTGGCCGTCAGGCCCCGGCGTGCGCGTGGATGCCGGCGTGCAGAGCGGCGGCGAAGTCAGCCACCACTACGACCCGATGCTGGCGAAAATCATCGTCCACGCCGAAGACCGCCCGGCCGCCATCCGCCGCATGATCACGGCCCTGCGCGAGACCGTCGTCCACGGCGTGCGCACCAATCTCGCCTTTTTGCTGGACGTGCTGGCGCACCCCGACTTCCGCGCCGGGCGCGTGGATACCCGCTGGGTGGAGCGCACCTTCCCGGCCTGGCAGCCAGCGGAGCCGCCGCCCGAAGCCTTGCTGGCCGCCCTGCTCGGCGGGCAACAGACCGCCGTCCGCGCTGCCGAGGGCGGGCAGCCCGCGCAAACCGACCCCTACAGCCCCTGGAAACAGGGCGTCCGACTGGGAGGCTGAACCATGCCCTGGTATTTGCAGCACAAGGACAAACTCTTGACGCTCGAAATGCAGCAGCGCGGCCAGACCGTCACCCTGCAAGTGGAAGACGGCCCCGCGCTGACCGCCGAACTCGTCCACGCTGGCGATGGCAGCCTGACCCTGCGCCTGCCGCTGCCCGAAGGCGGCTTCCGCACCCTGCGGGCGACCGTCAGCGGGAACGGCAAGGAACGCTGGGTGACGATCGCCGGGCAGACCTGGGTGTTCACCCCCAGCGCCGGACGTCCGCGCCGTGGCGCGGGGAGCGAGCAAAGCGCCGGTGTCTTGCGCGCGCCCATGCCCGGGCAGGTGCGCGCCGTCCAGGCCGCGGAAGGCGATGGCGTCACCAAAGGCCAGACCATTCTGGTGCTGGAAGCCATGAAGATGGAAATCCGCATCCAGGCGCCTTTCGACGGCACGCTGTCCAGCCTGAAAGTCACCGCCGGGCAGACGGTGGAGAGAGAGGAGGTGTTGGGGGAGGTGGTGAAAAATGAGAAATGAGAAATGGGAAATGAGAAATGGGAAATGAGAAGTGAGGAGAAAAGATGACCGGAAAGTATTTTGAAGACCTGGAAGTCGGGATGAAGATGCGGCACAAGAACGGGCGCACGGTGACCGAGATGGACAATGTGATGTTTTCCATGCTCACCATGAACCCGCAGCCGCTGCACAGCAACGAGGATTTCGCCAGCCGGACGCCCTTCGGGCAGCGCATCGTCAACGGCATTTTCACGCTGGGGCTGGTGACCGGTCTGACGGTGGCCGAACTGACCGAAGGCACGATCCTCGCCAACCTGGGCTACGACAACGTTCGCCACCCCAACCCGCTCTTCCACGGCGAGACGGTCTATGCCGAAACCGAAGTGCTGGAAAAGCGCGAATCGAAATCGCGGCCCAATGTGGGCATCGTCCGCCTGAAGCATTGGGGGAAGAAACCCGATGGCACGGTGGTGGTGGAATTCGAGCGCACAGTGATGTTCTACAAACGCCATGCCGGGGGCGATGGTTGACCGCGGCAATGGTAAAATAGGCGCATTGCCATATCTGTAAAATCCTGGAGTCCGGAGGCCTCTATGCGCGCGCGACGAGCTTTGCTTTACATGCCGGGGGATGCCAAAGGCAAGATCGAAAAGGCTGCCCGCTCCCTGAACGTGGACAGCGTCTGCATGGACCTGGAAGATGGCGTGGCGGCCAACCAGAAGGAAAAAGCCCGCGAGACGGTGGTTCGGGCTTTGCAAGCCCTGGATTTTGGCCGTTCGGAAAAACTGGTGCGCATCAACCGGATCGGTTCTGGCCTGGAAGCCGAAGACTTGGCGGCGGTGCTGCCGCACAGGCCGGATGGGATCGTCATCCCCAAAGTGGAAGACGGAGGGCAGATCGATTGGGTCAGCGAACAGATCGCTGCGGTAGAGCGTGCCAACGGCTGGCCGGGAGGGCACATCCGCCTGATCGCCATCGTCGAAAGCGCCATCGGCATCGTCAACTTGCGCAGCATTGCCGCCGGTCACCCTCGCCTGGATGCCCTCGTCTTTGGCGCAGAAGATTTCGCCGCCGACCTGGGCGCTACCCGCACCCGCGCCGGCTGGGAGGTCTTCTATGCCCGCAGCGCCGTGGTGACGTACGCGGCGGCTTTTGGCTTGCAGGCCATCGATATGGTCTTTGTCAATTATAAAGACACCGTGAACCTGAAGATAGAAGCCTTGCAAGCCGCGCAAATGGGCTTCAGCGGAAAGCAAATCATCCACCCAGCGCAGATCGCGCCGGTGCAGGAGGCCTTTACCCCGGGAGATGAAGATATCGAACATGCTCAGCGCGTCCTGGCGGCCTTTGAACAGGCCCAAGCGCGCGGCGATGGAGCCATTGGCCTGGACGGGGTGATGATCGACATGCCGCTGGTGAAAGCCGCCCAAAACGTGCTCGAACGCGCCCGCGCCGCTGGGAAGTTGCCGCCGCTATGAAAGTCCTCCTGACGGGCGCTTTTGGCAACCTGGGCGGGCACACCGTCCGCGAACTGCTGCGGCAGGGGCACACCGTCCGTGCCTTCGACCTGCCCACTCCGGCCAATCGCAAGGCCGCCCGCGCGTTTGGCGACCGCATTGAGGTGGTCTGGGGTGATATCCGCGAGGCCGACGCTATCCGTCAGGCAGCCGCCGGGCAAGAGGCGGTGTTGCATCTGGCGGCCATCATCCCGCCCATGAGCGACGAAAAGCCGGATCTGGCCCGGCAAGTTAACGTGGACGGCACGCGCAACGTGGTGGCTGCCTGTCGGGCGCAGCCGACGCCGCCGCGCCTGTTGTTTGCCTCCACCTTCGATCTCTACGGGCCAACGCTACACCTTGACCCGCCGCGGCGGGTCGACGATCCGATTCATCCCACCGACCCTTATACCCATCACAAGGCAGAAGCCGAGGAGATCGTCCGCCAATCGGGTTTACCCTGGCTGATCTTCCGTTTTTCCGATATGCCCTTGATCGCGTTGCGCGAGGCGCACCCAATTATGTACGAAATAGGGCTGGACACTCGCTTCGAGACACTGCACCCCGCCGATGGCGCGCTGGCAGTGGTCAACGCCCTGCGGCATCCTGATCTGTGGACGGAGCGCACCCTGTTGATCGGCGGCGGGCCGGCTTGCCAGCTGACCTATCGGGAGTTCCTCTTCGGGTTGCTGGAAGCCATGGGAATCGGGCCGCTGCCCGAAGAAGCCTTCACCACCCGCCCTTATGTCACCGATTGGCTGGATACGGAAGAAAGCCAGCGCTTGTTGCGTTACCAGCGGCATACCTTTGCAGATATCCAGCGCGAAATTGCCGCTTTGCTGGGCTGGCGGCGTTTCATCATGCCTTTGATCCGCCCACTGGCGCGCCGCCAGATGCTTGCGCTTTCGCCCTATTACCGCCGGAGCCGCCGCTGATGGTTTCCTTCTGTTCTTGTTCTTGTTCTTGTTCCTGTACCTGTGCTTGTTTTGGCCGTACAGAATGATGGCATTTTAAAGGCTCATGGAGACGAGCCTTTTTTCTTTTTCTGTGAAAGGAGACGCACCCATGGACACATATCAAAGATTTTTGCAGGCATACCCGGAGTATGCCCAAACAGCCAGCCTGGATGATTTGCGCGCCCGCGATTACACCCGCCTGGACAAACTGGGGCATGTGTACCTGGACTATACCGGCGGCGGCCTGTATGCGGAATCGCAGGTGCAAAAGCACATGGATTTGCTCATGCGCCAGGTGTATGGCAACCCGCATTCTTCCAATCCCACTTCTAGAGCGGCGACCGAGCTGGTGGAAAGCGCGCGCCGTTATGCTTTGTCGTTTTTCCATGCCGACCCGCAGGAATACGATCTCATTTTTACGCCAAATGCCAGCGGGGCGCTGAAGCTGGTGGGCGAATCGTACCCCTTTGACGCAAACAGCCGTTACCTGCTGCTCTTCGATAACCACAATTCGGTGCAGGGCATTCGTGAATTTGCCCACGCCCGTGGCGCGGAGGTGACGTATATCCCGGTTGCCCTGCCGGAATTGCGCCTCCCGGCAGACCGGTTGGCTGCTGCTCTGGATCAGCCGGCCAGCGGCAACAACCTTTTTGCCTATCCGGCGCAATCCAATTTCTCCGGCGTCAAACACAGCCTGGAGTGGGTGGAATACGCCCAGTCGCGCGGCTGGGACGTGCTGCTGGATGCCGCCGCCTATGTGCCCACCAGTGCGCTGGACCTTTCGCAGGTTAAACCGGAGTTTGTTACCCTGTCTTTCTACAAAATGTTCGGCTACCCGACCGGCATCGGCGCGCTCATCGCCCGCCGCGATGCGCTGGCGCGCCTGCGCCGTCCCTGGTTTGCCGGCGGCACCATTACCGTGGTCAGTGTGCAGGAGGAACGTCATTACCTGGCCGAAGGGCACGCCGCTTTTGAAGAAGGAACGGTCAATTACCTGGGCATTCCGGCGGTAGAGATTGGGCTGCGCCACCTGCAGACGATCGGCTACCCGACTATTGGGGCGCGGGTACAGGCGCTGACCGCCTGGCTGCTGGACGAGATGACCGCTTTGAAACACGGCAACGGCGCGCCGCTGGTCAAGATTTATGGCCCCACCGATACCCACATGCGCGGCGGGACGATTGCCTTCAATTTTTATACTGCAGCCGGAGAGCCGATCCCGCACGATCGGGTGGAGGAGGCGGCCAACCGCGCGGGCATCTCCTTGCGGACGGGGTGTTTTTGCAACCCCGGCGCCGGCGAAGTGGCTTTGCAGCTCTCTCGCCCGGAAATCGCCGCCTGTTTTGCCCAGCCGGAGCACGAGCAGCGCCTGAGCATGGAAGATTTTCGCGCCTGTTTCGACCAGAAAGCCAGCGGCGCGGTGCGTATTTCGGTCGGGTTGGCGAGCAACTTTGCCGATGCCGAAGCCTTCTTGCAATTCGCCCGGCGTTTTATAACCTGAATTG
>WGAD01000012.1 GCA_015489255.1 Anaerolineales bacterium
CGGCGGCTGCATGGACGGAGCTGGCCCCCCCCCGGGCGGAGGAGCGGGCAGCGGTTCACCCGGCGTTGGTTGTTTCCCGCCACACGCAGCCAGCAACAAACTGAACACCAAAAAGGGCAACCAGCGTTTTTTCATGGTGACTCCTTTAGTCCTCGGCAACAGAGACCCCGCCAACGGCAGCCAGCTGCCGCATCCATTCTTCAGCGATGCCGCGCGCCCGTCCGTTCACCTTCCAGAGACGCACGCGGCGGCCATCAGCCAGACGCAGCCAGAAGTCCGTCACAGACCACCCTCGGCTCCTGGACACATCGTACACATCGCTCCAGGAAGCCGATGTCTTCCCCTGGCGGCGTTCCATGATCAGCGCTTCCACCTCGGCGGCCTCCCAGGTCCGCCAGCCAAAACGCAGGCTTCCCGGGCGCGCTTCCAGCACCCACACTTTGGGGGCCCAGGCGTACAGCAACCCAAACCAGCCCAGAGACCCCACCAGGAAGAGCAGCATCTCACGCCACGCCGCGGGGTGCGCCCCGCCCCGCAACAGCCGCCAGCCAGCGCCCAAGCCCAGCCAGCCGCTGATCATAGCCAGGATCGTGTTGCCCAAAACGATGACCAGCAAAAAAACGAACAAGGCTTTCTCATCGGCGCTGGCTTGCCGCCATGCCAGGCGCGCCTCAGCGCGAAAATGCCCCGGCTGGTTGACAGTCACCCGCCAGCGGACGATACCGGCAGAAAAGGAGCGGGCGAAAGAGGTCATCTCTCCAGGGTCGCCTTGACCTGCTCGGGCAAATATCGCCACATCATCTCCACCACTTGCGCGCCAGCCACCAACCGTTCCGTCGGCACAATGACATGAACCCGCGGCCCATAGAGATCGTAGCGCTCCACCGTATAACCTGCCCCAACGCGCGTGCGGCTATACGTCATGTGGGTGAAATGCTGCCAGGGAATGTGTCTGCCGCCTCGGGTGGTCATTCCGCTGGCATCCACACGCCGCGGCCAGTTGCGTTGTTGCAGCCACACCAGCAGCGGCCCGAGGCCAAACGTCAACACTCCCAAAAAGATCATCAAGTATGTCGTTGAACCTTTGGTTTGCACGTCCATTCTTCACCTCAATGCCTGCATGTGCCTTCGTCCTCAATGACGATTAGCAAGCCCTCTATCGGCCAATCGCTCGGAATGACTATCGCAACCTGAATTGCGGATAAGGAGGATGGGTGTCATGGCGAGGGCGCATCGCGCCTGAAGCCATCTCCCACATCCTCATACAGGGGATTGCTTCGCTCCTTGCGGTCGCTCGCAACGACAAAACGGACACTTGTTGCCAATCCGCAACTCGGGTTAGCACAGCCAATCCGCCGAAAGGGGAAGGTCTGTCGTTCTTTATAGCATAGCACAAAACTTTTTCTTCCCCCCTTTGCGTGGGAAAGCGCACAAGAAAAAACGATGATTGACTGTGCAGTGGTGACGTTTTTCACTGTTCCATCTCTGACCGCATGTTATAATTGCCCGCGGTGTACTTTATTTTTTTCAAAGGAGAGACACAGGATGGCCTATACAATCATTCAGGTGCCCAGCGAGGGCGAAAAGATCGTCATGAAGGACGGTCAATTGCAGGTGCCGGACAACCCGATCCTCCCCTTCATCGAGGGCGACGGCACAGGCCGCGATATCTGGCGGGCGTCGGTGCGCGTGTTCAATGCAGCAGTGGAGAAGGCTTATGGCGGAAAGCGCAAAATCCACTGGATGGAAGTGTACGCCGGCGAAAAAGCCTACCATAAATTTGGCGAATGGCTGCCGGAAGAAACCGTGCAAGCCTTCCGGGAATTCCTCGTGGGCATCAAAGGCCCGCTGACCACGCCGATCGGCGGCGGCATCCGCTCGCTGAACGTCGCCTTGCGCAAATATCTGGACTTGTACGTCTGCCAGCGCCCCGTGAAATACGTGGACGGCGTCCCCTCCCCGGTCAAACACCCCGAATATGTCGATATGGTCATCTTCCGCGAAAACACGGAAGATATTTACGCCGGCATTGAATTTGAATACGGCACCCCGGAATGGGAAAAATTCATGGAAACCTTCCGGGCCACCTTCCCCGATGAATACGCCAAGATGCGCTTCCCGAACACGGCGGGCATTGGCATCAAACCGGTCTCCAAAGAGGGGACGGAACGCCTGGTGCGGGCGGCCATCAAATGGGCGCTGGCCAATGGCCGCAAACGCCTGTCGCTGGTGCA
>WGAD01000013.1 GCA_015489255.1 Anaerolineales bacterium
AAGCGTGCTCAGCGCGAACCACCTGCTCCCCCTCGGGAGGCTGGTATTCATAGACGATGTTTCCATCGTGGTCGAGGATTTTCCAAATCGCCGCTGGAGGCCGGCGCCGCCCGTTGTTCGCCAGGGTTGCGTAAGCGCCGGTCAGCTCCAGCAAAGTGACATCGCCGCCGCCGAGGGTCAACGACAGGCCGTAGTCCGGGCGGGTGAGCGTGGTAATCCCCATTCTTTCGGCCATGCCCACCAGCCCGTCTTTTTCCGGCGTTTGTGGGTCGTCGTAAATGCCGACGAAGTCCAGCGCTTTGACCGCCGGAATGTTGAAAGAATTCGCCAGCGCTGTCCGCACCGTCACCGGGCCGTGAAAACGGCCATCGTAATTGACGGGTTCATAGGGGGGGCGCGGATCGTTCGGATCGCCAGAAGGAGGAAACTCGGTGGGCACGTCCCAAATGAGCGTGGCCGGCGTCCAACCCTTCTCGAAAGCCGCCAGGTAGGTAAGCGGTTTGATCGCAGAGCCTGGCTGACGCGGCGCGAGCGCCATGTTTACCTGCCCGGAGATTGCCTCGTTGTAATAATCGGCGGAGCCAACCATCGCCAGGATCTCGCCAGTCGCCGGGCGAATGGCAACCAGCGCGCCATCGGTCACGTTACGATCGTTCAGCGCCGCTACTTGCTGCGCCACCGTTTCTTCCGCCAGCGATTGCAGGGCAGGATCCAGCGTTGTGTACACGGTGAAACCCGAGCGGTAAATGGTTTGCGCGTCGAACAATTCTTCCAGCCGGGTGCGAACAAACTGCACCCAATGCGGATAGCGCATGGGGATCTCCGGCGCCGGGAAGTCGTAAGCGGCAATGGCATCCGCCGCCGTCACGGCATCCTGCACATCCACGCACACCGGCTGCTCGCTGTTGCTAACCTCGATGCAGCCGCGTTCCTGACTCAGTTGATACAACAACACCAGCACCTGTCGCTGACGCGAGAGTGCAACCTCCGGATTGGTGTACACATCGTAAATCGCCGGCGCTTGCGGCAAACCTGCCAGGAAGGCCGCCTGCCCCAGGGTCAAATCGCGGGCTGAAACGCCAAAATACGTTTCGGCAGCCGCCTCGATGCCATAGGCCAGGTTGCCGTAATTGACCTCGTTGAGATAAATTTCCAGGATTTCGTCTTTGCTGTAGCGGCGGGTGATTTCAATCGCCAGCAGGGCCTCCCGCAGTTTGCGCGAATAGGTCCGCTGGCTGCGCTCCTCGGGCGAAAGCAGCAACATGCGTGCCACCTGCTGCGTAATGGTAGAGGCGCCGGAAACCGTTTCTCCACTGGTATAGTTCTGCCAAAAAGCGCGCAAAATCGCCCAGGGGTCGAACCCCGGATGGTTGTAAAAATCCTTGTCTTCCGTGGCGATGGTCGCCGCCAGCACATAAGGCGAAATTTCATTCAGGCGGACATAGGTGCGCCGCCCGGCGGAAGGGTCGATGATTTCGTACAGCAGGTTGCCGTTGCGGTCCAAAATACGGGTGGTCTGAAATTGCGAAGTGCGGCTGCGCAGTTCGTCCACGTCGGGCAAGGTAAGCGCTACCCGATAGTAAATGTACACCGCGGCAGTGGTTGCCAGCACGGCGCCGATCGCCGCCACGAACAGGCCCAGGATAAGCATCCGCGCCAGGCAGCCCCAACCGCGCCGCCAGTTGGGACGCCAGTCACGGATGCCGCGCGGCGGCGCTGGAGGCGGATCGTCACCGCCCGAAACAAACGCCGTTGGAGAAACGCGCGTCGCATCCAGGTCTGTTTCCGCTACCGAGCGGGGCAACGGCATGGCCTTTGTGCCCAGCGCCGGCGGCGCCCCTTCCGGCAAGTCACCCAGCGGGGGCGGGGCGGGCGGCTGCGGCGGCAGCGTGTCGTTTTCGTTGGCGTTGTTGGTCTCGTGCATATCAATCGGGGCGGGAAGCGATCAGCACCGTCCAGGTGCCGCGCATGACGGTTTCATCGCGCTGATTTTTCACATCCAACGTCAAGATCACCGCACCGCCGCCCAACCGCGGCAGGGATTTCTTCTCGGTCACCGTCATCACGGCGTGGATGGTATCGCCAATGAAGACCGGGCGGGAGAATTTCCAGCTGTTGATCTCGCGGAAAGCCAACACCGTGCCTTCCATCACGCCGGTACGCACGCCCAGCCCGGAAACGATCGACAAGACCAGCAAACCGTGCGCCACCCGCTGCCCGAAAGGCGTGTTTTGGCTGTATTCGGCATCGGTGTGGATCAGGTTGTAGTCGCCAGAAAGCCCGGCAAAAGAGACGATATCTGCTTCTGTGATGGTACGTCCCGGCGTGACGACCTGCTGGCCGATCTCGAACTCTTCAAAGTACAAACCCTGGTTGAACATAACGTAAAGGCCTCCTTGAGTGGTATTCTAGCACAAAGGCAGCGTGCTACGGGCAAAAACCCGCCGCGGTCTGTCGGGTTGCGCTTGCTGAATTCTTCGAGGGTGTGGTAAAACAGGGGCATGAATATCTTCCTCACCGGAGGGGCGGGCTACATTGGCTCCGCCACCGCCGAAGCCCTGCTGACGGCTGGACACCAGGTCACCGTTTTCGATTCGCTGGTCACCGGGCATCGGCAGGCGGTGCCGCCAGGCGCCCGCTTCATTCACGCCACCCTGCAAGATACCCACGCGCTGGCCGAGGCCTTGTCTGGACAGCGTTACGATGCCATTATGCATTTTGCCGCCTACATCGAGGCCGGCGAAAGCATGAAGCGCCCGGGCAAGTATTTTGAAAACAACCTCATCAACTCGCTGCGATTGATAGAGATCGGCGTCCAAAGCGGGGTGCGCCGATTCGTGCTTTCTTCTACGGCGGCAGTCTATGCTTCCAGCGATGAACCGCTGACCGAAAACTCCCCCCTGGGGCCGACCAACACATACGGGCACACCAAGCTGGCTGTTGAACAGGCGCTCGAATGGTACCGCCGCATCTACGGCCTGCACTTTGCCGCGCTGCGATACTTCAACGCCGCCGGCGCCTTGCCACATCGGGGAGAGGCCCACCAGCCAGAATCTCACCTGATCCCTCTGGTGCTGCGTGTGGCGCTGGGGCAACGGGCAAACATCTCCATCTTTGGAACGGATTATCCCACCCCAGACGGCACGGCCATCCGCGATTACATCCACATTGCCGATCTCGTCTCCGCGCACTTGCTGGCGCTGGAAGCGCTGGACGAAAACGACCGCCTGATTTACAACCTCGGCAATGGAAACGGTTACTCCGTCCGCCAGGTGATCGACATCGCCCGTCAGGTGACCGGCCACCCCATCCCCGCAGTGGAAACGCCGCGCCGCCCTGGAGACCCGGCCAGGCTGGTGGCATCTTCTGAAAAGATCCGCCGCGAGCTGGGCTGGCAGCCGCGTTACCCCGATTTGCGGGATATCATTGCCTCAGCCTGGGAATGGCACCGCACCCATCCGCAGGGCTACTCGTCCTGAGGCCCTCGACCCAACCGTTCATCAACGAAAAAGCCCCCGGCATGAGGACTTTTTTGCTGGATGGAAATTGCTTCAGGGGAAGAGCCGTCGGGTTTTGACCTCGGCGATCGCGTCCGGGCGATAGCGATAGAGGCGGGCCGGTCGTCCTGTGCCGCTGCGCATCTGTCCCGTTGGTTCGATGATGCCGGCCTCGAGAATGCGGCGGCGGAAGTTGCGTTTGTCCAGTTGCTCACCAAGCACGATCTCATACGTGCGTTGCAATTCCGAAAGTGTAAACATCTCGGGCAGCAGTTCGAAACCGACCGCCGTGTACTCCAGTTTGTAACGCAGGCGGCGCAGCGCATAGGACACAATATCGGCGTGGTCGTCGATCAGGGGAGGCAGGTCTTCGATGGCAAACCAGGCAAAACGCGCCCTGTCCGGCGGTTCACCGAGGAGCGCATCTGCCGCCAGTAACGCAAAATAGACAATGCTGATCAACTGACCTTGCGAAGAACGGTCTGGGTCGCCATAGGTGTAAAGTTGCTCCAAATACAAGGCGCATTCCCCCGGGTCTGGCAGCGCGGAGAGCGCACAGGCTTCCAGCGAGCGGCCTTCCTCCAGGTTGGCAAAGGGCAGCTGCCAGGAGCGCCCCACAGCAGCGCGCAATAACACCTGCAGGCTGCGGCCTTGAATGCGGAACAGGGCCGTCAGGATGTTGCAGCGCACAAAATGGGTCATCTTTCCTGCCCCTGTTCCACGTGCAGCACCTCTCCGTGGACGTTGATCACCACCCGAAACCCCATCATGCCCAGATAGGCCCGCAATTCTTCCGGGAAGCCCGTCTGCAAGAGGGCATCGAATTGCGTTTCCATGTTTTCCAGCTGCTGGCGGATCATCGCCACGGTGAACAAATCGTCCTGCCCCAGCATCTTGGCCGCCTGCACGCTCAGCTCGTCTTCCATGCCCGCCACCTGGGCGCGCATGGCCGCCAAAACTTGCCGGTCGACCTCGGCAGAGGGGATATGACGGCGAAAACCGGCGTCATCCACCACGTAGCAAGGTTCATCGCCCACGAGGGCGGTATCTACCGGTTGCCCGTATTCGTCGATGACCAGGCCGGCAAACAAGGGGAGGCGCGTCATCAGTTGCTTTGCTTGCCTTCGATGGCTGCCAGTAAAATGCCGCCGGCGATGCCCAAGCGCCGATCCAGGCGACGCGCTGCATCCATGCTGAAATCCAGGTCGAGGATGTAGCGGAAGAGGTGGAAGCGTTGCTTCAGGTCGCCCACACGCTGGCCGTCCATCGTCCTGTCTCTTATACACA
>WGAD01000014.1 GCA_015489255.1 Anaerolineales bacterium
CAGTGCAAACGACGGCTGGTGCCGTGAAATTCAATCACGTTTTGGCTGCCGGCGGCCTGGTGCAGATGATCGATGTTTTGGGTGATGATAGCAGCTAGCCGACCGGCGGCCAAAACGTGATTGAATTTCACGGCACCAGCCGTCGTTTGCACTGTCTGTCTTGCGGAAGGCGGTTGCCTTTCACGCCGAAACTGCTGGCCCACCTGCCCCCATCTTGCGCCCGCTGCGGCGGACTGCTCAAGCCCGATTTCGTCTTTTTCGGCGAGGGCATCCCGCTGCAAGCCTACCAGCGCGCCCAGGAGGAAACCCGCCGTGCCGATGTCTGGCTGATCGTCGGCACTACCGGCGAGGTCATGCCCGCTTCCTATCTGCCCGTTCAGGCCAAGAAGAACGGTGCCTTTCTCATCGAAATCAACATCGCCCCCTCTGCTTACACACAATCTTACACCGATCTCTTCCTGCACGGCCCGGCCTCTCGGTGGCTGTCGGCGCTGACAGCGGCTGTGCTCCCCCATCGTACCTGAACACCCGTCATCTCCGGTAGGAGCACGCACATTTTGCCAGAAATCGCGCTACAGCATTTTCCTGTTCATCCCGCCGGGAGACCGTCTTTTCCCGCAGTTTCCGTAACTCATGCGAGAAAAGCGCAAACGCTGCCCCCAGATCGTCCGCACAACCAGGCGTTCTCCATTTCCTGCGCTCCTCGGCAAACCGGTTGACAAGTCCTGTTTTCGCGGTATGATAGATAAATATCTAACCCAATTTGCGGCCTAGGCCGCATTTTTGAACACAAGGATAGCATGATCGCTTCATTTCACTGGCCTGTGGCCCTGCGTGCCATGCGTCATTACAACTTTCGCCTGTTCTTCTTTGGGCAACTGGTTTCGCTGATCGGCACCTGGATGCAGTCCACCGCCCTGCAATGGCTGGTCTACAGCCTGACCAGTTCGCAAACCAGCCTTGGCCTGGTGACCTTTGCCAATTTTCTGCCCGTATTGCTCTTTTCGCTCTTTATGGGCGTAATTGTCGATCGCTTTCCCCGCCGCAACCTGATCTTCTTTACCCAAACCTGGTTCATGTTAATGGCCGTCCTCCTGGCCGTTCTCACCTGGTTTGGGTGGATTCAATTCTGGCACATTTTGGCGCTCTCGTTGTCTCTGGGTACGGCCAACGCGCTGGATATGCCCGCCCGCCAGGCTTTCGTGGTCGAGATGGTGGACGGCGACAAGGAAGACATTATGAACGCCATCGGGTTGAACTCCACCCTTTTCAACCTGGCGCGCATCATCGGCCCCGCAATCGGCGGACTGGTGGTCGCCCGGCTGGGCGAAGCGCCGGCCTTTGCCATCAACGCGGTCACGTTTCTGGCGGTCATCGCCGCCCTGTTGCTGATGCGGCTGCCGCCGCCCGTCCTGGCGGATCGGCGCGTCAATCCGCTGGACAACCTGAAAAGCGGGTTGCGCTACCTCGGCAGTGAGCGGGCCGTCTTGGGGCTGGTGGTTATGGTGGCGCTCTTCAGTCTGGTCGGTTTCGGTGCGCTGAACCTGTTGCCCGTCTTTGCTAAAGACATCTTGCAAATTGGCGCTGCCGGTTTTGGCAACATGCTGGCCGCCCAGGGTGTAGGCGCTTTGCTCGGCGCGCTGACGTTGATTCTCTTCGGCGAGCGGCTGCCCAAAGGGAAGATGCTGCTAGCCGCCCGCGCCCTGATCGGCCCCTCCATTGCCGTCCTGGCGCTTTCGCGCACCGTCTGGATCAGCATGGCCGTCTTGATGCTAATCGGCTACTCTTTCATCACCCAGTTGGTGTACACCAACACGCTCATCCAAACCATCGTGCCAGACGATCTGCGCGGGCGCGTTTTGAGCACCTACACCTGGGCGTTGGGTGGGTTTTACCCGTTGGGTTCACTGTTGATCGGCTTCATCGGCGATCACATCGGCGCGCCAAACGCCGCCCTGCTTTCGGCAGTCGGCTGTCTGTTATTGGTTGGATTCAACTTGCTCAAATTCCCAGAAATGCAAGGCTTGCAATAACAGGCGTCACTCCCGGGCGGCAAAAGGCGGCGTCTACGTGTGGGCAGCAAGGGGGAGACTCTCGCCTCTCCCTTGCTGCTCCCCGCAGCCTCTTTCGCTGCCCGGCCCTCCGCGCCACTTTGCGAATATAATGGAACCTGAATTGCGGATAAGGAGGATGGGTGGCATGGCGAGGGTGCATCGCGCCCGAAGCCATCTCCCACATCGTCATACAGGAGATTGCTTCGCTCCTTGCAGTCGCTCGCAATGACAAAACGGATCCCTGTTGCTAATCCGCAGCTCGGGTTCATGGAGAAAACTTTGTGCACAGGAGAAAAAACGTTATGAAGTCCATTTGGCAACGTTTGGCCCGCTGGTTGGCAAAGGCCACCGGCTGGACATTGGTTGATAACCGCCCCCCGACCCAAAAATACATCATCGTTGGCGCGCCGCACACCACCAACTGGGATCTCTACACCGCCTTGCTCATCTTGCTGGGGCTGGGCATCCGCCCGCGCTGGATAGGCAAGGCCTCGCTCTTCAAAGGGCCACTGAAGCCCCTCATGCGCTGGCTGGGCGGCATCCCCGTGCGGCGGGACATACGCCAGAACTTCGTAGAACAAATTGTGCAACGCTATAAAGAAAGCGACGAGCTGGTCATCGTCATTGCGCCAGAAGGCACCCGCAGTTACACCGATTACTGGAAAAGCGGTTTTTACTATATCGCCCTCGGCGCGCAAATCCCTATTGTCATGGGTTTCGTGGATTACCCCACCAAGACCTGCGGCCTGGGCGGCTACTTCACCCCCAGCGGCGACCTGGAAGCCGATATGAAGATCCTGGCCGATTTCTACGCCGATAAACGCGGTCGTTATCCCGAAAAGCAGGGGCCAGTTCGCATCCGTCCGCGCGGGAAAAAGGCCAACGAAGAAAAACAGGCGGGTTGAGCCGCCTGTTTTTGCATGGCAACGAAGGGTTGGCCGCAAAACGGGGATAGCCGCCGCCCGTTCCGGCGCTTGCCAGCTCACAAGGCCCGAAACGCCTTGCGGGCGGCTTCCAGCGTGCGGGCGAGGGCGTCGTCGTCGTGGGCGGTGGAGATGAACCCGGCTTCGAACTGCGAAGGGGCCAGATAGACGCCTTCGGCAAGCATAGTGGAGAAGAATCTGCCGAAGCGCGCCGTATCGCAGGTTTTGACCGTGTTCCAGTCGCGCGGCGGCGTTTCGGTGAAGAAGGTGGCGAACATCGTCCCGACGCGCGTCTGCCGGATGGGGACGCCCGCTTCCCGCGCCGCCTGGCCGATGCCCTCGGTCAGCGCCGCGGCGCGGCGTTCCAGCCCGTCCCAAACGTCCGGCTTCTTCAATTCTTGCAGCGTGACGATGCCCGCCGTCATCGCCAGCGGATTACCCGAAAGCGTCCCGGCCTGATAGACGGGTCCCGCAGGGGCGACCATCTCCATGATTTCGCGTTTGCCGCCATACGCGCCGACCGGCAGCCCCCCGCCGATGACCTTACCGAGAGTGGTCAAATCGGGCTGGATGCCGTAGCGCGTCTGCGCGCCGCCGGGGTGGACGCGGAAGCCGGTCATCACTTCGTCGAAGATCAGCAGCGCGCCGAATTCCTGCGTCAGCGCACGCAGGCCAGGCAAAAAGCCCTCCGCCGGCGGGACGACGCCCATGTTGCCAGCCACCGGCTCGACGATGACGGCGGCGATCTCTTCGGGGTATCGCTCGAAGAGGGCGCGGGCGCTCTCCAGGTCGTTGTAGCGGGCGACGAGGGTATCTTGCACGGTGGCCGGCGGCACGCCCGGGGAATCGGGCAGCCCCAGCGTGGCGACGCCCGAACCGGCCTGCACCAGCAACAGGTCGGCGTGGCCGTGGTAGCAGCCCTCGAATTTGATGATTTTGTTCCGTTTGGTGTAGGCCCGCGCCAGCCGCAGCGCCGACATGGTGGCTTCGGTGCCGCTGTTGACGAAGCGAATCATCTCAATATGGGGCATGAAATCGCGCACCAGTTCAGCCAGTTCGATCTCCAGCGGCGAAGGCGCGCCGTAAGACGTGCCCAGCGCGGCGGCCTCGCGCAGGGCTGCGACCACAGTCGGGTGGGCGTGCCCCAAAATCAGCGGCCCCCACGAAAGGACGTAATCCACATAGCGGTTGCCGTCCACGTCGTAGAGCCAGGCTCCCTCCCCGCGCTGGATGAAGAGCGGCTGGCCGCCCACGGCACGGAAGGCACGCACCGGCGAGTCCACGCCGCCGGGGAGGATTTCCTGGGCTTGGGCAAAGAGGGAGATGGATTGTTGGATGTTCATGGTGTCTCCTGAAG
>WGAD01000015.1 GCA_015489255.1 Anaerolineales bacterium
GATTATAGTCCTGTTTGGCCATGAGGAGGCGTGTTCGAGGCGGCGATCTTCTCCACCACCCAATAATGAGAAAGGCCAAAAATGCGCCAAGGGGTGCGTTCCAACGCTTGCAACACGGCGCGCAACAGGCGCCCCGCGAGGCCAAAGCGGGCGATGAGGTTGTCGTAGGCGCCAAAGATGATCGTGCGCTGAACGTAACGCACCGGCAGACCGGCGAAGAGGCGCTCCAGATCGCGGCGGGTATAAACCCGCACGTGCGGAGCCAGGCGATCGCGCAGGCGGCGCGGCAGGTAATTGACTAGAGGGATGTTTCCGAAACGATAACGCCCGCGCCAGTAGATGCCGTGCGTTTCGAAGGGGTAGCCTCGGTTGGGGCAGAAAAGCGCCAGCCGCCCGCCTGGGCGCAGCGTACGCACCATTTCGCGGATGGCCTGGCGGTCGTCTTGAACGTGTTCGATGACTTCGTGGCTCAGGATGAGATCGAAACTGTCTGCCGGAAAGGGCAATCCCTCGCCGGCGGCGTTGACGATCGGCGCGCCTGTGGCACGGGCGGCTGCTTGCGCCCGTGGACGGTCGTACTCCAGCCCGATCACCTGCCCGCCGCGGCGGGCCAGGCGCAGGAGATATTGCCCAACTCCGCACCCGTTTTCCAGCACCCGTCCCTGGGCGCGTTCTTCGGCTGCCTGAAGGATCATCCTCAGCCGGCGCTCTTGCCCGGCCCGCCAAACGTAAGAAGGCTCGCCGCGCAGGGCGGCTTTTTGCAGGTTGCGGGTCGTCATTTTTCTCCCCAGTGGATGGCGATGGTGCCAAACATCAGCCGCTGGAAGCCCACCCGACGAAAACCGGCGGCGGCCATCAGGCTGGCGAGTTCTTCGGCGCGCAAAAAGTTTTCGGTCGATGCCGTCAGGTAGCGGTAGTCTTCCGGGTGTCCGGTAAGCAAGCCGCCCAGCAAAGGGATCACCGCGTGCATGTGCAGCCAGATGAAGGGGGTGAGCAGATTTTTTCGCGGGCGGGTGGTGTCCAGGATGACGATTCGCCCGCCGGGTTGCAAGATCCGGTGTTGTTCTTGCAAAGCCTGAAAGACATCGGCCACGTTGCGCATCAGAAAACCGGACACGATGGCCTCAAAGGCCCCTTCACGGAAAGGGAGTGCCAGGGCATCTGCTGCGGCCCAATTCATGGCACCGCGGCGCCGACCGACTTGCATCATTTCCAGGGTGAAATCGGCGGCCACGGGCTGCGCTTGTGGGTGCTGTTGGCGGATGGCAAAGGCCAGATCACCGGTGCCAGCGCCCAGGTCCAAAACGCGATCGCCGGGCTGCAAGCGAGCGCGGCGGATGACCTCGCGCCGCCAGCGCAGGTCTTGCCCGCCGGTCATCAGGCGGTTCATGAGGTCGTAACGCCCGGCAATGCGGCCAAAGAGACGGCGGACGTTGCCGGCGTGAGAAGGCGGTTTGACGTTCACAAAGATCACTCCCAACGAAATGAAAATCGGCGCGCCAGCTGGCGCGGCTGGCGGCAATTATAACAGCCTTGCCCTCTCCTCTATTGTGTGCTAAAATTGCCCCGCATTGATACCGCAAGCGTTGAAAAGTGGGCCTGTCCCACTTTTCTGTTTGTAACCGGATTTTTCACACTTTTGGAGATAACAGGATAACAGGATGAACAAGGATATCGTGCTGGCGTTGAAGGAAATCATGGCCGAACGCCAGGTGCCGCCGGAAGTCTTGCGCAAGGCCCTGGAGGCCGGCCTCAAAGCCGCCTATCGCAAGGAGATGAACGCTTCGCAGGCGCAAGACATCCAGGTTGAAGTCAACGTGGATACCGGAGAATACCGCATCCTGGTTGAAAAGGAAGTGGTGGAAGAGGTGCAAAACCCGGGCACCGAAGTGGCCTTGAACGAAGCCCGCCAGATCGACCCGGAAGTGGAACTTGGCGACACCATCCTGGTGGATTCAACACCGGATTCTTTTGGTCGGGTGGCTGCCCAAACCGCCCGCCAGGTGATCCAGCAAAACATCCGCGAAGCGGAGCGCGAATTGCAGGCGGCGCACTTCCGCAGCCAGATCTCGGAGATGATCAGCGGGGTGGTGCAGGCGCGTACCCGCCAGGGGTACACCATTGGCCTGGATATGCACGCCGAAGGCCTGCTGCCAGACAGCCAGAAGATCCCGGGCGAGCGGTTCGAAATTCACGACCGCATCCGGGCGGTGGTGCTGGAAGTGAAGCCGGAAAAACGTGCGCCGCGCATCATCCTTTCGCGCACGCACAAGAGCTTTCTACGCCGTTTGCTGGAAAACGAAGTGCCGGAAATTTATCGCGGCATTGTGGAGATCCGCAGCATTGCTCGCGAACCCGGGCGCCGCGCCAAAGTGGCTGTCTCTTCCAATCAGCCGGGGCTCGATCCGGTCGGCGCTTGCGTAGGGGTGCGCGGCGTCCGCGTGCAGGCCATTGTGGACGAATTGCGCGGCGAGAAGATCGACATCATCGAATGGAAGCCAGACCCGACCGTCTTCATCGCCAAGGCGCTCAGCCCGGCAGCGGTGACGGCGGTGTATATCCAGCCGGATGCAGAGAAACGCACGGCCACCGTGGTGGTTGCCGACGAGCAGCTCAGCCTGGCGATTGGCCGCAGCGGGCAAAACGCTCGCCTGGCCGCCAAATTGACCGGCTGGCGCATTGATATCAAAAGCATCGCCGAAGCGGCGACTGAATCGTTGGCGTTGCTGGAAGAGAGCGAAGAATTACAAACCCTGCTGCCGGCCGCTGCCGAAGAAATGCCGTTGGCGCGCGAGATCCTGGCCTCTTATGCGGAAAGCCAGCACCTGACCCTGGAGCAGCAGGTCAAACTGGCGCAGTTTATCGACCGCGTAGAACAGGGACGCGCCCGCCTGCGCGAAGAAGCCGCCAAAAAACGCGAAGCCGAACGGGCGAACATCCCGGCTTCCCTCTTCGATCGCCCGCTGGCCGACCTGGACGTGCCGGAATATGTTTTCAACATCATCAGCGAAGATGATTACAACAGCCTGGGCGATTTCATCCTGACCTATAACCTGGCGCCGGAAAAGATCTTCGACAAACCGGGCATTGGCCCCAAGGCGCAAGCCTCCATCGAAGCCGCTGTTGCCAGCCTGTTAGCCGAGGCTGCCAGCGCGGAAGAAACCTCTCAAATGGAAGAAGAGACGCCAGCGGCTGCCGCTGAAACGGAGGCGATGGAAGCGCCGGCCAGCGCCGAAGAGGCGAATACGGCTGAATCGGCTCCGGAAGAGGAGCCAGCAGAAGAAGCGCCGGAGATCGAAGACCTCTTCAAGCAGTTTGCGGCTTCTATTGCCCCCCAAGATCAACAAGAGGAAGAAGCCGCAGTCCCCACGCCGGACGAGGCGCGCAAGAAGAAGAAAAAGAAGAAAAAAGGCGAGTACCTGGAATTCGACGAAGAACTGGGTCGTACGGTCAAACGGCGCAAGCGCAAACGCGCCAACGACGATTTCTTCGAGGACGAAATAGACTGGTAACCCTCTCGTGAGCGCGAAGAAACCCCGCCCTCGCAAACACGTTCCCCGGCGCACTTGCGTCGGCTGCCGCGAAACGCTGCCAAAACGTGCCCTTATCCGCCTGGTGCGGCGCCCTGACGGCGTTTTCGTGGACCCGACTGGCAAAATGGCCGGTCGTGGGGCTTATTTGCACGACAAGCGCAGCTGCTGGCAGCGCGCCCTGCGGGAAAACCGCCTGACCGCTGCCTTGCGCGTCACGCTGACGCCAGCTGATCGTGAACGACTTGAACATTTCATGCTTACGCTCCCTGAAACCGACGACGCTATGGCCGCATAAGCCCGCCGTTCCTCACGGGCTGGCAAGGCGCATGGCCGGCGTTCAGCGGAGCCCGAACTCACCCAAGGAGGTGCCGCATGAGCGAGAAACGAATTGAACTCCCTGCCAGCATTACCGTGCGCGAACTGGCCGATCGCCTGGATGCCAGCCCGATCCAGATTATCAAGGTTTTAATGAACAACGGGGTTATGGCGAGCATCAACCAGCAGATCGATTTTGAGACCTCGGCCATTGTAGCGGCAGAATTGGGCTTCGAAGCGGCGCCCGAAGAAGTCTTGCTGGATGAAAGCGAAGAAACCAGCGCCGACGTCCCCTTGTGGCGGCGGATGATCGCCAACGAAGACGCCTCTCAATTGCAGCCGCGCCCGCCGGTGGTCACCATCTTGGGGCATGTCGATCATGGCAAAACCACCCTCCTCGACGCGATCCGCCAGACAAACGTGGCAGCCCGCGAAGTGGGCGGCATTACCCAGCACATCAGCGCCTACCAGGTGGAGCACAACGGGCAGACCATCACCTTTCTCGATACGCCGGGCCATGCGGCTTTTACCGCCATGCGCGCTCGGGGCGCCCAGGGCGCAGATGTCGTCGTGCTGGTGGTGGCGGCAGATGATGGTGTGATGCCGCAAACCAAAGAGGCGATCGCCCACGCCCGCGCAGCCCGCGTGCCGATTGTCGTCGCCTTGAATAAGATCGACAAACCCAACGCCAACCCGGAGCGCGTCAAGCAGCAACTGGCGGAAAACGAACTCGTGCCGGATGATTGGGGCGGCGATGTGATGGTTGTGCCGGTTTCCGCCAAAAAGCAAGAAGGGATCGAAGACCTGCTGGAAGCCATTTTGCTGACGGCAGAAACCCTGGACATTCAGGCCAACCCCAACGGGCGCGTGATTGGCACGGTGATCGAAGCCCGCATGGACAAAAGCCGTGGTGTGGTGGCCACCTTGCTGGTGCAAAACGGCACCCTGCGCAAAGGGGATGTCATCGTGGTCGATACGGCCTATGGTCGTATCAAGGCGCTTTACAATTACCGCGGACGCCAAATCAAAGAGGCCGGCCCCTCCACGCCGGTGGGCGCCATTGGCCTCAACAGCGTTCCGGCGGCTGGAGAACTCTTCCAGGTCGTCAAGACGGATAAAGAAGCCCGCCAGATCGCCGCCCGCCGCGCCGAAGAGAAGAAAGTCAAAGCCCGGCAGCGCAAGGTGACGCTGGAAGAATTGTTCAACCAGTTCCAGAGCGGCGAGATCCGCGAATTGCGCCTGATCATCAAGGCCGACGTGCAAGGGTCGATCGACCCCATCGTCAGCGAGATCAATAAACTGGCGGAAGGCCAATCGGATATCAAGATCAAGATCTTGCACGCTGAAGCCGGCAACATTACCGAAAACGACATCATGCTGGCTTCCGCTTCGCGGGCCATCGTCATCGGCTTCAATGTGCAGGCCGATGTGGCCGCCCGCCGCCTGGCGGAGGCCGAGGGGGTTTCCATTCGTCTGTACGATATCATCTACCGCCTGACGGAAGACCTGGAGAAATCGCTCAAGGGGATGTTGGCCGCAGAAATGGAAGAGAAACCCCTCGGCAAGGCGGAGGTGCTGGCCGTGTTCAACATCTCCAAATATGGCCGCATCGCCGGCTGCCGCGTGCGCGAAGGCGTCATCCGGCGTAACGCCAAAGCGCGCCTCTGGCGCGGGGAAGACCTGGTCTATGAAGGCGAAATTGATTCCCTCAAGCGCGAAAAAGAAAACGTGCGCGAAGTGCGCGAGGGCTTTGAATGCGGCATCCACCTGAAGAACTTCAACGAGGTGGAGGTCGGAGATATCATCGAATGCTTTTACATTGCGGAAGCAGAAGCGTAAGCACGTCGAAAAGGGGGCGCAAGCCCCCTTTGACATCATTGCACATTGCAAGGAGGGAATGAATGCCATCCGATATTCGTTTGCAACGGATTGCCGATCGGATTCGAGAAGAAATTTCTGAAATGCTGGTTTA
>WGAD01000016.1 GCA_015489255.1 Anaerolineales bacterium
ATACGCTTGCTCGGTGTTCATACACCAAGCTTACCCAAAATTCCATCTTTTCGCCACTCAGGGTGCGGAATGTGGGCTGTAACCTTCCGCCAATGGCAAAGCCCCCGGCAAAAGAACCGGGGGCTTTTTCTTTTCATCCGCTGTTTTACGGCGACGGGGTGACCGTCGGCGGCGGGGTGGGCGTGGGCGTCACCAGGTTGACGGGAATCTGCAGCAGCTGACCAACGAAGATGTCGTTAGCGTTGTCCAGTTCATTTTCTTCGACGATCGCCTCTACCGTGCTGTTGTACAACGAAGCAATGACGTACAAAGAATCACCCGGCTGGACGAGGTAATCGACCAGCTCGCCGCGCCGCAGCGTATCCAGCGGGATTGGCGTTGCCGTCGGCAGTTCCATGCCCGGGTTGGGCACGGTGATCTCCTGCCCCGGGTAAATGACTTGCGTCACAGGATCGATGGGCGGATTCAGCAACAAGATCAGCAAGATGCCGTCATCGCCCAGGTTAAATTGTTCAGCAATGGTCGCCAGAGAATCCCCTTCCTGCACCGTGTAGGAGAAAGGCGCCGAGGGGGTGGGCGTAGGCGTGATGGTCGCCGTCGCCGTTGGCGAGGGCGTCACGGTTGGGGTCGCCGTCGGGGTGACCGTCGGGGTAACTGTCGGGGTCGGCGTTTCGGTGGCAAACAATTCGGTCAGTGGAGAGGGTTTGTTCCCGCCAAACAACCAGACAGCCAGCAAGATCAAACCAATGCCCACAAGGCCAACAGCCAGCGCCCACACGAGACGGGGCGCCATCTGCTGACGGCGGCGGTTTTTGTCAATAATTTTTGAAATGTCTTCAGACATGCGCTTTATCCTTTGTTCTTTGCTCAAAAGACGGGCCAGGCGGCTCGTCTAATTCTACCTGAAAATCCACGGTTGTGAAAAGCAGCCCTTCGGCGCCTCAGCGAGATAGATACGCCTTCAAATATCGACCAGTGTACGAAGCCTCCTGCTCGCAAAGGTCTTCCGGCGTGCCGCATGCAATGAGTTCGCCGCCGCCCTCGCCGCCTTCTGGCCCCAGGTCGATGATCCAATCCGCCGATTTGATGATGTCCAGATTGTGCTCGATGATCAACACCGAATTGCCGGCATCCACCAGCCGCTGCAAGACCTCAATCAATTTGTGCACGTCTGCCGCGTGCAACCCCACCGAAGGCTCGTCCAGCACATAAAGCGTGCGTCCGGTAGGCCGCCGCGAAAGTTCACGCGCCAGCTTGACGCGCTGCGCCTCGCCGCCCGAGAGGGTGGTCGCCGGCTGGCCGATGCGAATGTACCCCAGGCCCACATCTTGCAAGAGTTTCAATTTCCGCACCATGCGCGGAAAGGCCGAAAAAACCTCCAGCGCCTGATCTACGGTCATATCCAGCACGTCAGCGATGGTGTATTCGCGGAAACGCACTTGCAAAGTCTCGCGGTTGAAACGCCTGCCGTGGCAGACATCACAGGGGACGTACACATCGGGCAGGAATTGCATTTCGATCCGCAGCTGCCCCTGCCCCTGGCAGGTTTCACAGCGCCCCCCCTTGACGTTGAAAGAGAAACGCCCGGGGGCATAACCGCGCATTTTGCTTTCGGGCAGGGAGGCAAAGAGTTTGCGAATCTCATCGAACAGGCCCGTATATGTGCCCGGGTTGGAGCGCGGCGTGCGGCCAATGGGCGACTGATCGATGGCGATCACCTTGTCCAGGTGTTCCAGTCCCAGGATAGCCTCGTGCGCGCCAGGGTGCGTGCGGGCGCGCATCAGTTTTTTTGCCAGCGCGTTGTAGAGGACATCGTTCATCAGGGTAGATTTCCCAGAACCGCTGACCCCGGTGATGCACACCAGCTTCCCCAGGGGGATTTCCACCGTCAGGTTCTTCAGGTTGTTGGCTCGCGCGCCTACCACCGTTAAAAATTTTCCGTTGCCCGCGCGCCGCTGCGCGGGCAGGGGCACGCGCTTGCGTCCAGCCAGGTACGCGCCAGTGAGGGAATCCGGGCAAGCCATGATCGTCTGCGGGCTGCCAGCGCAGACCACCTGCCCGCCATGTTCTCCCGCGCCCGGGCCGAGATCCAGCACCCAATCGGCTTCGCGGATGGTTTCATCATCGTGTTCCACCACCAGCACCGTGTTGCCCAGGTCGCGCAATCCCTTCAGGGTCGCCAGCAGGCGGGCATTATCGCGCGGGTGCAAGCCAATGGAGGGTTCGTCCAGCACGTAAAGAACGCCTACCAGGCGCGAACCGACCTGCGTCGCCAGGCGGATGCGCTGTGCCTCGCCGCCCGAAAGGGTGGCCGCCGAGCGGCTCAGGGTGAGATACTCCAGGCCTACATCTACCAGAAAGCCCAGGCGGGCGCGGATTTCGCGCAGAATGCGATCGGCGATCTGCGCCTGGCGGGACGATAGCGGCGAGTTTTGTTCGTCCATCAAACGTTCCACCCAGGCCTGCGTGCGGTGGATCGGCCAATCGGTGACTTCCATGATATTGAAGCCATCTATGGTCACCGCCAGAGCAGCCGGGCGCAGACGGGCGCCATTGCAAGCCGGGCAGGGGCGGTGTGTCATGTAGTGGGCGATCTTGTCGCGTACATAATCGGAGCGGGTTTCCTGGTAGCGCCGCTCGAGGTTGGCGATCACCCCTTCGAAAGCGCGGCGCAAGGTGTACGTCCCACCCCGCCGGTTGCGATAGACGATCGGAATGGTCTCCTGCCCCGAGCCGTAGAGCACAATTTCCAATTCTCGCTGCGAAAGGTCTTTCACCGGCTTATCCAGGTCGATGCCGTAATAGCGGGCGGCGGCTTCCAGCGTTTGCCAGTACCAACCACCCTCGTCGCGCGCGCCGTTCCACTCCAGCACGGCGATCGCGCCCTCGCGCAACGAGCGGCTGCGATCGGAAATCACCAAATTGGGGTCCAATTCCAGTTTAAAGCCCAGTCCCTGGCATTCCGGGCAAGCCCCGTGCGGCGTGTTGAACGAAAAGGTGCGCGGTTCAATTTCCGGGATGCTGACGCCATGCTCAGGGCAGGCCAATTTATCGGAAAAATGGAGCGGGCGGTCTTCGCCTTCCGCCGTCCGCAAGAGGACGATGAGGTAGCCATCGCCAAACTTCAAGGCCGTTTCTACGGAATCGGCCAGCCGCGAGCGCGCCGCAGCGCGCTGATCGGGCGGTTCGTCTGCGCCGCGCACGATCAAACGGTCGATCACCGCTTCAATATCGTGCTGGCGGTAGCGATCCAGGGTGGGCAGGTCCTCGTCCAGCAGGTAGGTGCGTCCGTCCACCCGCACGCGGGTAAACCCGGCTTTGCGGATCTCCTCAAAAACGGCCTGATGCGTGCCCTTGCGTCCGCGCACCAGCGGGGCCAGGATCTGGATGCGGCTGCCCGCCGGCAGTTCGGCGATCTGGTCGACGATCTCCTGCGCCGACTGGCGCACCACCTCGCGGCCACAAACCGGACAATGCGGCACCCCGGCGCGGGCGTAGAGCAAACGCAGGTAATCGTAAATTTCCGTCACCGTGCCAACCGTCGAACGGGGGTTATGACTGGTGGATTTCTGGTCGATGGACACCGCCGGCGACAACCCCTCGATGTATTCCACGTCCGGTTTGTCCATCTGCCCGATGAACTGCCGGGCATACGCCGAAAGCGATTCCACATAGCGGCGCTGGCCCTCGGCGAAGATCGTATCGAAAGCCAGCGAGGATTTACCCGAGCCGGAAAGCCCGGTAATCACCACCAGCTTGTTGCGCGGGATCTCTACGGTGATATTTTTCAGGTTGTGCACGCGTGCCCCCACCACGCGGATGACTTTTTCTTCCATACCTGTCCTTCTGCAATTCGGATATGGGTCGCCTGCGCCGCTTGCCCAGCCACAGGCCAAACTGGAATTATACCCAAAAGCCCTGTGCGGGGGTTGAAAATCTAATGAGAGGCAGCACACCTGTGAGAGTCAGGGCCCGGCCTCTTGCTCATCTGCCCCGCAAACGTGCGAACTGGGGTACAATACGGGCGCACCCAGAGCCGCCCGACCCGGCTCGCTCGTCATCATTTAGCTTCCTCGCCGCAGAGGGTACAATAGTCATGAACCTGCCGGACGCCATCGCCCAATCAGACTTCCTGCGCGACCTGACGCCCTCCGCCCTGCAAGATATCCTTGCATCTGCCCGTGAATGCCAACGTGCAGACGGGGCGTTCTTCTTTTTGGAAGAAGAAGAAGCCAGTCGCGCTTATCTGGTGCTGGAAGGGCAGACCAAACTTTTGCAAACCACAGCCGGCGGCCATCAGATCGTGCTGGGTTACGTCGTTCCCGGCCAGGTCTTCGGCGTGATCGCCGTGCTGGAGGAGGCCAGTTATCCCCTTTCGGCGCAGGCGCTCGGCAAATGCCGCGCGCTCTCCTGGGAGCGGGATGCCCTCTACCAGTTGCTGACCCGACACCCGCGCCTGGGGCTAAACATCATGCGCATCATGGCCGGGAAGATCTACCAGTTTCAAAAGCGGCTGCAAGAAATGGCTACCCAGCAAGTAGAACAACGCATCGCCCGCACCATCTTGCGCCTGGCCGCCCAGGTTGGCCGCAAAGTGGAGGAGGGCGTCTTGCTCGATATGCCGCTCTCGCGCCAGGACCTGGCCGAGATGACCGGCACCACCTTATACACCGTCAGCCGCGTGCTGAAGGACTGGCAAAAACGGGGGTTGGTAGAGCCAGGCCGCATGAACATCCTCATCCGCCAGCCGCACGGGCTGGTCATCATCGCCGAGGGGCTGTCCTCCGCGCACTAACAAAACACCCACTTTTATCCAATTTATCCCTTATTTGCGCCAGCGCAAAGACGAAACATCACTAAACAGGTATCATTAGAATTAAATGAGCGTGTGATGAGCACGTCATACCCTAGGAGGCTGATTTCCATGAATAAAAAGATCCTGTTTCTCATCGTCCTGGTAGCGGCGCTGGCGCTGGCTGCCTGCGGCGGCCAAACCGAGGCCCCGCCGACCGAAGCGCCCGAAACCGCCGCCCCGGCCGAAGTCACCATGCCGACCGAAGCGCCCACCGAGGCCATGGACAGCGGCATGGCCGCTGCCCCCACCGCCGATGAGGTCGCCCCTCTCTTCCAAAAGGGCGGCTGTGTGGCCTGTCACGTCATCCCGGGCGTTCCTGGCGCCGTTGGCACCATTGGCCCCGATCTCTCCGCCATCGGTGAGGAAGCTGCCGCCATCATAGCCAGCGGCGACTACACCGGCGAAGCCACCACCGTGGAAGAATACCTGAAGGAAAGCATCGTCGCCCCAGATGCCTTCATCGCACCGGACTGCAACGGCGTGCCCTGCCAGGCCGGGCAGATGCCTTCCGGACTGGATGCCCTCTACAGCGCCGAGGAACTGGATGCCATGGTCGCCTACATGGCCTCCCTGACCGGCGAGGCTGCCGCCGCCCCGCCGACGGATGGCGGTGAAACCACCGTGGACATGGGCGCCGCCCCCGAACTGACGCCGGAAGAATTTGCCGAAGCCACTCAGATCTTCTTCGACCGCTGCGCTGGCTGCCACGGCGTGCTGCGCAACGGCGCCACCGGCCCGGCGCTGACCCCGGACGTTACCCTGCAGAAGGGCACCCTGGCGCTGGAAACGATCATCTTCAACGGCACCCCGCGCGGTATGCCGGACTGGGGCCGCCAGGGCGTTCTGACCCAGGAACAGGCCAACCTGATGGCGCGCTTCATCCAGAACGAACCGCCGCAGCCGCCTGAAATGTCCCTGGAGCAGATGAAAGAAACCTGGCAGGTCTTCATCGCCCCCGAAGATCGCCCCACCGAACCGCAGACCGACCGCAACTGGGAAAACTACTTCGTCGTTACCCTGCGCGATGCCGGCCAGGTGGCCGTGATCGACGGTGACACCTACGAAGTCGTCAACACCGTAGACACCGGCTACGCCGTCCACATCACCCGCATGTCCGCTTCCGGCCGCTATGCCTACGTGATTGGCCGCGACGGCAAAGTCGCCCTGATCGACTTGTGGATGGAAACCCCCGACAAAGTGGCCGAAGTTCAGGCTTGCTACGACGCCCGCTCGGTGGACACCAGCAAGTACGAAGGTTACGAAGACAAATACGCCATCGTCGGTTGCTACTGGCCGCCGCACTTCGCCATCATCGACGGCGCCACCCTCGAACCGATGAAGATCGTCAGCACCCGCAGCTACACCTACGACACGGAAGAATACCACCCCGAACCGCGCGTCGCCAGCATTGTGGCCTCGCACTTCGCCCCTGAATGGGTGGTCAACGTCAAGGAAACCGGTCAGGTTTGGCTGGTGGACTACAGCGACCCCAATAACCCCACGATCAAGATGCTGGAAGCCGAGCGTTTCTTGCACGATGGCGGCTGGGATGCCAGCAAGCGTTACTTCCTGGTGGCCGCCAACGCCCGCGACAAAGTGGTGGTGGTGGATGCCCAAGAGCAGACGATCGCCGCCATCGTGGAAACCGGCACCAAACCGCATCCGGGCCGCGGCGCCAACTTCGTCGACCCCGAATTCGGCCCCGTGTGGTGCACCGGCCACATCGGCCAGGGGTTGATTTCCTGCATCGGCACCGATCCGGAAAACTATCCCGACTCGGCCTGGAAGGTCGTCCGCGAGATCGAACTGCCCTCCGCCGGCTCCCTCTTCATCAAGACGCACCCCAATAGCCCGTGGATCTGGGTGGACCTGACCCTGAGCACCGACGAAACGCTGCAACGCTCGGTCTGCGTCATCGACAAGCAGAACCCAACCGAAGTGGCCCAGTGCTGGGAGGTCGCCGACTATGGCCGCGCCGTCCACTTTGAGTACAACAAAGAAGGCACGGAGGTCTGGGTCAGTGTTTGGGGCACCGCCGACCAGCCGGGCAAGACGGGCGAGATCGTCGTCTACAACGACGCCACCCTCGAAGAGGTCGCCCGCATCCCCGACCTGATGACTCCGACCGGCAAGTTCAACGTGTTCAACACGGTTGGCGACATCTACTAAGCCGTTTTCTTGCCAACCCCAGCGCGCCCCCTGAGAGGCCATCCCCTGGCCCCCACTTCCAGGGGGCGCGCTCCTTTTCGGAGAAAACCATGCAACAGCCGCTCATCACCGCTGATCTGTCCATCGCCACCATTCTGTCCACCTGGCCGCAAACCATTCCTTTCTTCATCGCCCACCACATGATCTGCGTCGGTTGCCAGGTTTCCGAATTGGACACCCTGGGAGAAGCCTTGCAAAACTACGGCTATCCCCAGGAGGAGTTTTTGCAAGCGCTCAATGCCCTCGTCCAGCATGCCCCCGCCGCTGCAGCGGCGCAGGACGCAGTTTACCCTTCCCGCGATGTGAATCAGGAGCTTAGTATGAAACCAGAGACCTATCTTTTCATCCAACAAGTAGAGGAGCTGCTCGCCGAAATCCCGGCAGATAGCATTGTCAGCCGCACCTTTTATGAAGACGGGCAAATCAAGGCCATCTTGTTCGGTTTTGCTTCCGGGCAGGAGCTTTCCGAGCATACCTCTTCGCGGCCTGCTATCCTCCACTTTCTGCGCGGACACGCCCGCCTCACCCTGGGCGAAGACGAGATGGAAGCCGCCGCCGGCGCCTGGGCTTACATGCCCGCCCATTTGAAACACAGTGTGGTGGCGCAAGAAGAAACGTATATGCTGCTTATACTGCTTTAGCGGCCTCATTTGCCGAAGGCTTCGGCTAAACCGGGAGTATTCATGAAACCTGCCAACACCCGCCTGAACTTCCTCATCCTGGCCGTGGCCCTGGTGGTTTTGACAGCCACCGAATGGGCTGGCCTGTTACGCATCGGCTGGAACTGGCCCACCCTGCACCCCAATCTGGCGGTCAGTCACGGGCCGCTCATGGTAGCCGGATTCTTCGGCGCGCTCATCAGCCTGGAACGCGCCGTTGCCATGCGCGATCATCCCTGGTCGTACCTGGCGCCTATCTTCAGCGGCTTCGGCAGCCTGCTGCTGACCTTTGGGGTCGGCGGCGTCGTCGGGCCGACGTTGATGTTCCTCGGCAGCCTGGTGCTGGTTGCCATCTTCATCGTCATTTTACGCCAGCAATTTCTGCCCTATACCATCACCATGGCGATCGGCGCCCTCGCCCTGGCCATTGGCAACGGGTTGTGGCTCTTTGGCGGCAGCATGTTCATCCTGGTGCATTGGTGGATGGGCTTTCTGGTGCTGACCATCGTCGGAGAGCGCCTGGAACTCAGCCGCATCGTCTCGCGCAGCCGTTTCAGCACCTGGTCGCTGGTGGCTGCTGCCCTGATATACCTGGCCGGTCTCTTCTGGCTGCTGGGCAATTGGACGGCAGGGGTGCGCCTGGCCAGCGTCGGTTTGCTCTTGCTGGCGCTGTGGCTGATGCGCTACGACATCGCCCGCTGGACGGTACGCAAACAAGGGCTGACCCGCTTCATTGCCATCTGCCTCCTGGGCGGCTATGTGTGGATGGCGGTCTCCGGGGCAATTGGGTTGATCTATCCCCCCGCCCCGGCTGGGCCGGTATATGATGCCATGCTGCATGCCATTTTCCTCGGGTTCACCTTCACCATGATCTTTGGGCATGCCCCCATCATCTTCCCCGCTGTGCTGGGGTTGAAGATCCGCTACCGGCCAACCATGTACATTCCTCTCGTCAGCCTGCACCTGTCGCTCATCATCCGCATCCTGGGCGATCTGCTCATGCAGGCAACGCTGCGCCGCTGGGGCGGGCTGCTCAACGTCCTGGTGATCATCGGTTACTTCTGGATGATCGCGCCTGTCCGCAAGATCAACCGCGAAAGCGAACCCATCCTGCCCGGCATGTGACGCCCCGGCAAAACACGCCAAAAAGCCGCGGCGTTGAACCGACCGCGGCTTTTTTTGTTGGCACGCTGCTCATTTGCTATTCTGGCGGCAGCAGGTCTTCATCGCTTTTGGTGTCCATTTCTTCGATCTCGCCGGTGGCAATGAACACCGTCCGCTCGCAAATGTTGGTCACCCGATCGGCCAGGCGCTCCAGGTTGTGCGCCGCCCAAAGCAGCCAGTTGGCCCTTTGGATGACTTTGGGGTCGGCGATGATGAAGGTCATCAGTTCGCGGTAAATCTGCTCATAGAGCGCGTCCACCTCGTCATCTTCCTGCGGGATAGCGCGCGCCGTGGTCACGTCTTCTTCCATGAAAGCGGTCAAGGCACGGTGGAGCATGTCGGCGCATTTTTCGGCCATGCGCGGCAGATCGATCAACGGTTTGAGCAGGGGTTCATCGCCCATCCGCAGGTTGATGATGGCGATACCTTTGGCGTAATCGCCCATTCGTTCCAGCTCCGAGATGATCTCAAACACCGAGGCCAGGAAGCGCAAATCGTGCGCCATCGGCTGCTGGGTGGCGATGAGAATCATCAATTGGCTTTCTATGCTGAAGCGCAAAGCATTGATTTCTTTGTCCGCCAGCAAGATCTCCCGCGCCGCTTTCAAGTCGCGGGCTTTGAGCGCGGCCACCGCCTTCAGGGTGGCGTCTTCTACCATGCTGCCCAGGGTGAGCACATCATCGCGCACACGTTGCAAATCCTGATCGAAACTCTTACGAAGCATATCTTTTCTCCTGAGTAAATCTCATTGTACACCCAATCCGACAAAACCTAGCCAAAACGGCCGGTAATGTAATCTTCAGTGGCTTTCTTTTCCGGCATGGTGAAGATCTTTTCGGTGGGGCCAAATTCTTCCAGCATCCCGGCGCGCTGCGGGCCGAGGTTGAAAAAAGCCGTGTAATGAGAAACCCGTGCCGCCTGCTGCATGTTATGCGTCACCACGATGATGGTGTACTGTTCGGCCAGGTCGCGCATCAGGTCTTCGATCTTCAGGGTGGCAATCGGGTCAAGGGCCGAGGCTGGTTCGTCCATCAAGATGATGTCGGGGCGGACGGCGATAGCCCGGGCAATGCACAACCGCTGCTGCTGCCCCCCAGAAAGCGACAAACCGCTCTGCCCCAGTTTGTCTTTGACTTCATCCCACAGGGCGGCAGCGCGCAGGGAGGTTTCCACCAGTTCGTCCATATCGCCCTGGTAGCCATTGATCCGCGCGCCCCAGGCGACGTTTTCGTAAATGCTCTTCGGGAAAGGATTGGGTTTCTGAAACACCATCCCAATGCGGCGGCGCACTTCCACCGGGTCGACATCGGGGTCGTAGATGTTTTTGCCGCGATAGCGCACTTCCCCTTCCACGCGGGCGCCCGGCACCAGATCGTTCATGCGGTTGAAGGAGCGCAAAACCGTGCTCTTGCCACAGCCGGAGGGGCCAATAATCGCCGTGATCTTGTTCTTGTACACGGGCAGGTTCACATCACGGACGGCGTGAAAATCGCCGTAATAAATGTTCAAGTTGCGGGCTTCAATTGCAAGTGGTTGTTCCATGGTTCTCTCCAAAATCAGGCACGGCGGGAGTAGCGGTTGCGCAACAGGATAGCCACCGCATTCAAGGAAAGCAGCAAAACCAGCAAGACCAGAATCGCCGCCGCAGCGATGTTGCGGAAGTCGTCTTGCGGGCGCGACGTCCATTGATAGATCTGCACCGGCAGGGTGGTAAAGCGGGAAAACGGCCCCTCGGGGTCGAAGGTGATGTAGGTCGAAGCGCCGATCACCACCAGGGGCGCCGTCTCGCCGATGGCGCGAGAAACCGCCAGGATGGCGCCCGTCAGGATGCCCGGCAGCGCTTCGGGGAGCACATGATGCCAGATGGTTTGCCACTTGGTCGCACCCAGGCCCAGGCTGGCATATCGCAGCGAATTGGGCACTGCGCGAATGGCTTCCTGGGCGTTGATGATCAGGATAGGCAGGATCAGCAGCCCCAGCGTCAGCCCGGCGGACAAGATCGTGCGTCCATTGGGCGTTCCGTCCGGCGGCACGGCGCCCAGCAGGGCGCCGCTGGTCAGCGGTTCCAGCATGCGGACGAAGACGGCCAGCCCCAAGATGCCGTAGATAATGGAAGGCACCCCGGCCAGGTTGTTGATGTTCGTTTGGATCAGGCGGTTGTACCAGCGGTCGCCGGCATATTCTTCCAAGTAAATGGCCGCCCCAATGCCGACGGGAAAGGTGAAGAGAATGCTGATGGCAATCGTCCACAGCGTTCCCAGCACTGCCGTGCGCACACCGGCGTATTCCGGGCGGGAGGACTGGGGCCGCGCGAGGAAAGAGGGCGTCAGCCAGGAGCGAAACTCCAGGGTGGTCTCCGGGTAGTGTGCTTCCCACTCTGCACGCACGCGATCGGGGCGCAGGAGGGAATCGGTCAGCGTCCAGGAGGCGACCACATCCGGCTTCACCACATAACGCAGCACCAGATCCACCAGTTCTGGTTGGGTGCGCTCGGAAAATGGCTTATCTTGCTGCAATTTGCGGTACAAATTTGCGGAAACATGGGTCTGCAAGATGTAATCCAGGTCAAGCGGGTGCAATTGCTCCAGCGCATAGCCGCCTGTGGCAAATTGCTGCGGCGGCACAGCGTATTCCACGGCCACATAGCCAAAAGCACCGTTGATCACGTTGTAGAGCAAAGCACCCAGTGCGATGATCCCCACCAGAGTAGCAGCCTGGAAGGCCAGCAGCCACCACAACCCTCGGCGGCGGCGCTGGGCCACGCGCGGCTGAAAATCTGCCTGCGTTTCAGTCGTCATTGTTGGCCTCTCAATCGTAAACTTCACGGAAACGGCGCACCACCCGCTGGCTGATGATGTTCAGCGTCAGCGTAATCAGGAAGAGCAGTAACCCGATGGCAAAGATGCTGGTGTAATCGATGGAATCGTAGCTCAGATCGCCGCCGCTGATGCGGACGATGTGCCCGGTCATCGTCTCTGCCGACTGGAAGGGGTTGAAGGTCAGGTTGGGCCCAGCGCCGGCGGCAATGGCCACGATCATGGTCTCGCCGATAGCGCGGGAGATCGCCAAAATGAAGGCCGCCGCAATGCCGGAAAGCGCCGCCGGGACGACGACTTTCAGCGCCGTTTCCAGCCGGGTGGCGCCCAAGCCGTATGAGGCCTGTCGCAGAGAATCGGGCACCGCCCGTAGGGCATCTTCACTCATGGAGCTCACCAGCGGGATGATCAGAATACCGATGACGATGCCCGCCGAGGCCATGTTGTAAATCTGCACCACATCCGCGCCGAAGAGACGCCGCAGCAAGGGGGTAACGAAAGTGAGCGCAAAATACCCATAAACCACCGTCGGGATGCCGGCCAGCACTTCCAGCATCGGCTTCAGGACATCGCGCACTTTGCGCGGCGCATACTCGCTCAGGTAGATGGCAATGGCCAGGCCAAGCGGCAGCGCCACCGCCATGGCGATCAGGGAAACCATGAGGGTGGCGTTGACCAGCGGCAGGACGCCAAAATGCCCAATCTGCGGTTCCCAGCGTGTACCCGTGAGAAACTGCCACAAATTAATGTGCTGTTCTCGATACAGGTCTGCCGCCGCCGGATGCGCCATTGCCTGGGTGCTCTGTGCGCCCCGGATCACCTGCGCCTGCAAGCCATCCACCGCTACGACTTCCATCACCTCCGCTCCAATGCGGATCACATCGCCAGGTTGCAACCGGCTGCCGCTAGTCGTCAGCGGCAACCAGGTTTGTTCCGGAGAAACCGCAGCCGCCAGCTGCTTGTTCGTTTCTTCCCACATCTGGCTGGTGAAGAACTTGAGCGATTCGCGCCCCAAGACGTACACGATGCCTATCGTGGTCAGGATCGAAATGGCTGCGGCCAGGAAGATGAGCATTTGAACGATTTGCTCGCCAGGCCGCCGCTTCGGACGCAGGTCGGGCCCAGGTTGAGTTGCAATTTCAGTCATGCGATCGCCTCACGGGAAAGAAGAAAGGATGTTCTCATTTTAACCGCAATTCGCTGACGCCGCCCGCACGGACTGGCGCCGGATGCACGCAGCAAATGGAGAAAG
>WGAD01000017.1 GCA_015489255.1 Anaerolineales bacterium
CTGCAATTGTTCTTCCAATGCCTGGGCAGCCGTATGCGCCGCCCGCCGATCGCGCTCGCCCACCAACGATCGCATGGCTTGCTGGTGCAGCCACAAACTGCCAAAAACCACCCCTAGCAAAAGCGCGGCCAGCGGCAAAACCACCCGCAGGAACATTTGCAGCGTCAACCCCCGCCAGCGCACGCCAGGCAAAGGCAGGGTGCCCCGCCGGTTCAAATTTCTGGCTCCAGCCATCCCAGCGAAACCGCCCGCATCACCGCTTCGGTGCGGCTGGCGGCCTCCAGCTTGTCGAAGATGTGTGCCAGGTGTCCCTGCACCGTCCGGTCGCTGATGTGCAGTTGCAGGGCGATGGCCTTATTGGTATAACCGCGTGCCACCAGGCGCAAGACTTCCATCTCTCGCGGGGTGAGCGGCTGCACCCGCGACTGGGCGTCCTCGCGTGCGATTCGGCGCAAGACCTTCCCCGCCACCGAGGGGTCGAGCGCGGAACGCCCTTCGTAAACGTCGTGCACCGCCCGCAAAATGTCCGCCGGAGAGGCCGTTTTCAAGACGTATCCATTGGCGCCGGCCTGCAACACAGCCATCACATAGGGGTCGTCATCGTAAGCCGTCAGGATGAGGATGCCCACCTGACGATGATGACGGCGCACCCAGCGAGCGACTTCAATGCCGCTGGCGCCGGGCATTTGGATGTCCAGCACGGCCACATCCGGCACCAATTCGGCCACCAGGTTCTGGGCTTGCAGGCCGTCTCCTGCTTCGGCTACGACTTCAATTTGCGGATCTTGCTCCAGAAACTGGCGGATGCCCGCGCGCACCACGGCATGATCGTCGGCCAGTAAAACGCGAATGTTCTGTTCGTTCCTCATGGTTGTATTGTAGCACCTTCCCCGCAAGT
The DNA here is from genome assembly GCA_015489255.1 of Anaerolineales bacterium. Taxonomy (GTDB): domain Bacteria; phylum Chloroflexota; class Anaerolineae; order Anaerolineales; family Villigracilaceae; genus S143-42. Next base: position 899 of record WGAD01000017.1, read on the forward strand.
GCACAGGCTCATTCCGCTTCTTCTATCAGGCGCGGAAAAGCCCACCAGACCACGCCCAGGCCAAAGGCCAGCCCGCTGATCAGGCGCATCCAAAAATTGAACGAACCAACGGCATCGCCCACGTAAAAGGAGGCCGGGAGCCGTCCACCGGTGAGCGCGGCCAGCCAGGCGTTATGATAGCGAAAACCGGCCCCGATGCCTCCGGTTATATCGCTGATCAGATGCGAGAAGCCGTCCAACGCCAGCGGGAGGAAGAGCAAGGCCAACCCCCACCCGGGCAACGGGCGGACGCGCCGCCGCAGCGGCCACCAGACCCAGGCGAAAAGCAACACGCTGGTATACATCCAGACCATGCGATCGGACCAGGCCACCTTCCACCCAATATCCGGCCCGCCGACGAACTGGCGCAACAAGAGCGGGTCGGTGGTGGGCTGCCAGAAAGCCTGGATATCCGCCAGGTTGTACATCAGGCGCGGGCCAAAGAGGAAGAAAGACCGCTGCGCCATCTGATGGCAGAAAAAGCCATAGAAGGCATACAGGGCGCGGGCCGGCCCCTCCAGCCCCCAATGCATCAGCACGGGGGCCAGGAAGGGCAAGGCGACGTACAGACCATAACCCAGGGAGAAGAAGAGAAACCACCGGCCGTCGCGCAAGTTGGACGGCCGGTTTGCCCCTGTTGCTGGAGGAGGAGAAGAAGGCAAGTCAGGGTGCATTGGGTTCGGGCGCCCGGTTGCGGTTGGCGCGGACGAAGGCCCGTGCCTCGCCGGGATCGAAGGTTTCCATTCGCAGCAGGCGCCCCCAGGAAGTGAGCACCACCGGCACATCCAGCGAGGCGCGGGGGTACGCCAGCACCTTCACGTAACCGAAGCTTTCCAGCACGTCGCGGATATCGACTTTCAGTTCCGCGCAATCGCCGGCGTAGGCCTGGCAGTTGTACCAGAAGAGCACATAACCATGCTCCAGGTTGTGCACCAGGTAGCCCTCGGGATATTGCGGGCCGGTTTGCAGGGCGTCTTCATCGTAAAAGCCGGCTTCCAGTTCCTGGGCGTAATGACGGCCCGAGGTCGGCGGATCGGAGTTGTACGGCCCCGGGTCGCTGCCCGGTTCGACGTGCAAAGCGGCCTCTTCCGGTATTTCCTCGCCCATCGGCGGGCGAACGGAGTTATAGGTCAGAAAGCCGATCAGCGCCAGGGTCGCCAGAGCTGCCGATCCCCAGATCAAACGCTCTCGCAGGCGCTGGCGTCTGCGTTGCGCCTGCCGCCGCTGGCGGCGAGTTTGTGATTTTCCCATCTGTCCGGCCTCAGTGTCCGTGTCCGTGACCATGCCCGCAACCGCAGCCGTGCCCGGTCTCAGATTCCGCTTGCAGGTATTTTTCCGGCTCCTTTTCAAAGGCCGCCTTGCAGCCCGGCGCGCAGAAATAATACGTCTCGCCTTGATATTCGTAACGGCCAGCCGCGTCCAGCGGGTCCACCGTCATTTTGCAAACCGGATCGATTGCCATGCGATACCTCCTGAGAGTCCAGATGAAATGTTCAGCAGCCACAGTATAGCCCCTCGTTGCGGTTTTGCCAGCCCGCAATTTGCACCGGCGAAACAGGCAATTTGGCGTATAGGCCGCCCCCGCCCAGGTTGTTATGATGTTCACAATCGGATGCATAAAATAAGGAGGCAGGAATTCAGATGCGCTCACTTTCGTTGTCCCCTCTCCTTTTACTGGCGCTGGCGCTCGGCTTGCTGACGGCAGGTTGCAGCGGCAACCGTGCCCCGGCCTATGAACTGGCCGCGCTCTCCGCCCTGCCGGAGGAGATGCAACAAGCGCCGAGCACTGTGCGCGAGGCCTATCAGTTTGCCGTTGCCAACCCCGAGGTGCTCAAACAACTGCCCTGCTACTGCGGCTGCGGCGGCATGGGGCACACCTCCAATTACGCCTGTTACATCGCCGGAGAAGAGGCCGATGGCAGCCTGAAGTTCGACGGGCACGCCCTCGGCTGTTCCATCTGCGTGGATATTACGCAAGACGCCATGCGAATGCTGGAAGACGGGCAATCCATCCCCGAAATTCGCGCTTACGTCGATCAGACGTACAGCCGTTTCGGGCCGTCGAACATGCCGTGAGCATCCGGGAGCGCACGATGGTCCGCCGTTCGTTCGTCTGGCTGCTGGTCGGCCTCCTCGGGTTCACAGGGTACGTCCTCTTCCGGCGGGCCGCAAGGCCCACGCAACGCATTTTTACCCTCAATGCCAGCCGCTTTGCCTTCACGCCAGCGGTGTTGCGCGTCAATGCCGGCGAGCCATTCACGCTGGTCTTGCAGGCAGAAGACGGGGTGCACGGCTTTGCCATTGGCCAGAGCGAGGCTGTTGACGTGGATCTCTACCCCGGTCAGCCGGTGAGGCTCGACCTGAAATTCGATCAGCCCGGCACCTATACGTTTTACTGCACCCGCTGGTGCGGGGCTGACCACTGGCGCATGCGCGGCGTGATCGTCGTCGCAGGCGAAAGCGCAGCCTCGCCCACCCCGCCAGAGCCGCCCCTCTTCGTTACCCTGGGGCTAGATATCGACGCCCCGCATCCGGCCGCCGTCCAGCCAGAAGGAGGCCGGCCCTCGCCGCGCCGCGGCGCGAGGCTGGCCCATCTCCTCCCCGACGAGTACCGCAGCCGCGCCTATTACGAAAGCCACAGCCCCGCCGAAGCCTGGCTGGCGCTGCGCGTCGAAAGCGCCCTGGCAGCAGAAGACGACGCCGCCCTCTGGGACCTGGTCGCTTATCT
>WGAD01000018.1 GCA_015489255.1 Anaerolineales bacterium
ATGAGATGCGGGGGATCAGCCTGCATCCGCTGTCGCCCACCCGCATGGCGGCGGGCATCGACAGTTCCAGCGCGACCGATCTGTTGCCGGTGATGGCCCAGGCCAAGCGTACCAAGCCGGTGGCTGGCTTGTGGCTCACCGAGAGCGGCATGCAGGCCTGGCTTGAAGGAACGTTGCCCGATGCCAGCCGGAACCTGATCGAATCCAGCCGGCTTTGGCTACCCGACGAACGGGTCGGGATCGGCATGGATGGTGCCGCGCGCCGCGCCGATGACGGCAAATTGTTCAGCGTCCAGGCGGTGGCGCTGAAACCGGGTGTCGGTTTCGTCGCCACGGTCGAGGGTGACGGGCTGGCCGACGGCACCGTGGTGCGTCTCGGGGGTGACGGGCGAGGCGCGGTGGTGCGCGGCACCCAAGTGGGGGAAACGGGGGCCGATCCCGAAACTCTGAGTAGGGCAGGGCGTTGTCGGATCGTGCTCCGCACCCCTGGCATCTTCGGATCCGGCTGGCGCCTGCCTGGCATGGCCGAGGATGGCTGTTTCGAGCTGATGGGCGTGCGTGGTCGCGTGGTGGCCGCCGCCGTACCACGCGCCGAGGTGGTCTCCGGCTGGGATCTGGCCCGTTGGCGGCCCAAATCAGCCCAGCGCGCCGCGCCCGCCGGCAGCGTGTATTGGATCGAGGACTTGAAGGCCACGCAGGAACAGCTTGGCAAGCTTGCCGACCATGGCCTGTGGCCCGCCGAGGGCTACGATGCCCAGCGACGTGCGGAAGGTTTCAATCGGTTCGAATGGGGAGCATGGTGATGCGGCGATCAATCCCAGACGGTCTTCACCGGATACCGGCGGATGTGGTCGTCCGGCGTGACGATGCCCAGCCCGTGCTCGATGGCCTGGCAGATGAGCAGGCGGTCGAAGGGATCTTTGTGGCGCGGCGGCAACTGTTCCAGACGTGCCACATCAGCCGTTTCGATCGGGAGAACGGTCAGTTCCAGCGCCTCGCACTGCTCGCGCCAAAACCCGGCAAGGGTCGTGCCATCGGTATCCACGCGCAATCTCCCCTTGCCGTGCTTGATCAGCATCTCCCACAAACAAAGGATGCTGACCGCAGTCTCCTCGCGCTCGATCCGCGCGAGAACCGGTTCGGGGACACGCTCGTAGTCCGAGATCAGGAAGAGGAATGTGCAGGTATCGAGCAGCAGGCTCATTTCCTCTCCGGCTTCCACTCCGGGTTGAGGGGGTCGTTCGGCAGCATCTTTTCGCCGGTGAACAGGCCAAGCAGTTCATCGTCCAGGGGAGCGTTGAAATCCTCGGATATCCAGACCTTGCCCTTGGCCAGTCCAAAGGGCCGGCGCTTCTTCGGCTTTTCCGGCTCCACCGCCACCAGCCGCGCCACCGGCTTGTTGCGCCGGGCGATGATGATCTCTTCGCCACGCTCCACGGCGGCCAGGTATTCCGAAAGGTGCGCCTTGGCCTCATGCACATTTACGGTTTTCATGGGAATAATCCCTCTAACATGACCAACTAAGGGAATACTAGACCATGTTCGAGAAAAAAGCAGCCCTGTTTCTTTACGCCGTCAGTCCGGTTCACATGGGCGCGGGTACGGCCACGGGATTGATCGACAACCCCATTCAGCGGGAGCGGCACACCAATCACCCCAGCTTTGCCGGTTCCGGCATCAAGGGGGCGGTGCGGCATTCCTTCGAATCGCTCGGTGGTGATCGGGCTCTCATCGAGCGTCTGTTCGGACCGGAATCCGGCAGCAATCATTTGCATGCCGGCGCGGTGAGCTTCGGCGACGCCCAACTGGTCGCCTTTCCGGTGCGCAGCCTCAAGGGGGGTTATGTCTATGCCACCTCTCCCCAGGCCCTGGCCCGCGCCAGACGCCTACTGCAGCTCACCGGCACCGCTTGTGACTGGCAGGTGCCCGACGTCGAAGACGGTTTCTGCCGCCTGAGCAACGACAAGCTGCTGTCGAAGGACAACAGGCTGCACCTGGAGGCTTTCGAGTATGAGGCAAGCATCGATGACGGTATTGCCGGCATCGGCTCCGCCCTGGCCGAACTGGCCATTTCCGAAGGGGAACAATACGCCTTTTTCCGCAACAAGCTCGCCAGCGATCTGGTGGTCCTGTCGGATACCGATTTCGGCTATTTCGTCGAGAACGCCACCCTGGTCGAACCCCATGTGCGGATCAACGAGGAGACGGGCACGGCGGACTCGGGCGGCCTGTTTTACACCGAGAACCTGCCACCCGAGTCGCTGCTGATCGCGCCTCTGATGGCCAGCCAAACGCGCAGTGGAAAAGAGGATCTCTCCGCAGATGATGCGATGCTCAAGCTCAAAAACGTGCTCGACAACCGGTTGTTGCAGATCGGCGGGGATGCCACCACCGGCCGCGGACTGGTGATGGCGCGTGTGCAGGGAGGAATCTGACCATGGCACAAACAGCAGAACAAAGGCGTGCCACCCACGCCTGGAATTGCGCCGTCGAGGCAAAACGGCGCCTGGAACGGGGCGATACCAAAGATGCCTTCAAAGACTATGTCAATGCGGCCAAAGGCATGCCAGCCCTGATCATGAACAGCGGCCTGATGCAGGTGATGGCCTACAACCACGGCAAGAAGGAGGAACGCTATAAGCTGCTTTCCGAGCACTTGCGCGACTGGCTGAACCAGTCCATGAATACGCCCAAAGACTTCGAGCCTTTCATGCAGCATTTGTTGAAAGCGGAACCTGGCGAATTTCAGGCCATTACTGCCGAGGCCTACGCATGGTTGCGCTGGGTGCGGCAGATGGCCCCGGCGGTGGAACCGGGAGGCGAGGGATGAAACGGCTACTCCAGGCCTCGCAATTTCAGATAGGCCGCACGCGGGTCCAGGATCGGCAGCCTTTCTATGGTTCCAAGATCCAGCAGCGCCTTGTCGCCGGTGACGAACAGGTCCGCTTTGCCCTTGATCGCCGAATTGATGATCGGCCAGTCGTCGGGGTCGGGGAAATCCGATGGCGGGTGCCAACTACCGTCCGGGACTTGTCGAAGCTGCCGCAGGAGCTTGTTCACGGTATCCAGTTCGGTGGGGGTCAGGTGGAATTTGTCCGCAAGAATACGCTGCACTTCAGACTCAATCGCCGGGCAGGTGAGCAGGACAAGCCGTCCGGCATCTTCCAGTCGAATGGCCAGTGCAGCCAGGTCCTGACAAAGACCACGGGTGCCAAAGGCGGCAATCCAGATATTGCTGTCGAAAAATACCTTCATGAGATGTCACGAAAGACATCCTCGTCGGTCAGATACCCCGCAGCCTCGGCCTTGGGCTGGATCGCCTGGCGTGCCTGCCGGAACAGATACAGCTTGGTTTGCCGCCGCAACATCTCGCGTACCAGGTCGCTCTTGGTGCGATGCTGGGCGCGGGCCAGCTCGGTGAGGGTCCGGTCCAGCTCGTCGTCCAACCGAATGGTGAGAGAAGCCATGATGCACCTCTTGGCCTTGAATGTAATACAACGTCTTACGGAAGTATAACGCCATGCCCATTCCAGCACTACCCGAATACCTTGGTCAGCAAGATCTTTCCACCGCCTCGCCGGGGATGCGGTTCGGCATGTATCTGCCCATCTGGACGGCACGCGCCGATCAGGAGAGGCAGGTAAGGAAAATGGCGGCGGCCAAAAGTCCGCAAGGGCGGGAACTTGCCGAAATCCAGGAAGAACAGGGCATGGAGGCAGCCATTGACCATGCAAAACGCGCCCGTGGTCGCTTCCCCGGCCTATGGGAAAAGAATGATCATGCCGCCCACGAGGCTTGGCGAAAAGTTGCCCAACTGGCCCATGATGACCAGCAGCGTGTGAACGCCCTTGTCGAACGCCAAGCCGCCATTGCCGCCGCTCTGGGCGACGATGAGGCGTTGTTTGTCATCGACGCCCAGTCCACCGCGCCCTTCACTACCGGGTTGGGCAATGAACATCCCCTGGAAAACGGCTTTGCCTTCCTCTGGCCTTATGGTCTGCCATACCTGCCGGGCAGTGGCGTCAAGGGAGTTTTGCGTCAGGCGGCGCGTGAACTGGCGGGAGTCAGCAAAGCGGCGCAATGGGACGTCCGGTCGGATTGGACAGAAGCAGCCATTCTGGCCCTGTTCGGCAGTGAGGACAGCAAGGAGGCCCGGCGGGGCGCCTTGAGTTTTTGGGATGTGATTCCCCGTATAGCGGGCGATCATCTGAGTATCGAGGTAATGACCGGCCATCAGAGCCATTACTACATGAAGGGGCAAACGCCCCATGAATCCGGACAGCCGATACCGGTTTATTTTCTCACCGTCCCGCCCAAATCCGGCTTCACCTTCCATGTCCTCTGTGACCGCCCGTTCCTACGCGACTTTGCGCCGGAGCTAGCTGAAAATGACCGTTGGAAAGCGCTGTTGCGACAGGCCTTCGAGCATGCTTTCGAATGGCTGGGATTCGGCGCCAAGACGGCAGTGGGTTATGGCGCCATGGAAACCGACGAAGCAGCGGCCCGGCAAAGAGAGGAACAGGCAAAACAGGCCGCTTTAGAAAAACTTTCGCCCGAGCAGCAGCAGATCGAGACATTGCGTAAAGTCTTCGACGAAGAGGTGAAGAAAGGCTCACTGAGCGCCAGCAGCCAGACTCCGGAGAAACGCCTCAAGCTCCTTCAGGTCGCTCTTGAATGGGAGGACAGTGACGTTCGCCGAGAGGCCGCAGCTCTGATTCGTGAAACGCTGAAGAAGCTGCCATGGAGCAAGAAACAGAAAAAGCAGGGCATCAACGAAAAACTCCAACGCCTTGAGCAGGAGTGAATGGAACCCATGGCCAGAGTTCTAATGACCTTCCTCGGCCGCACCCCCAAAGGCGAAACAGGCTATCGCACCACCCGTTACGACTTCGGAGACGGTGCTGCGGAGGATCCCGTTGCTTTCTTCGGCTGGACGCTGCAAAAACGCCTGCAGCCGGAGAAGATGGTGATCCTGGGAACGGCCGGCAGCATGTGGGATCACCTGACTGAAGTCGACTTCGACTTTGGTGCCCTCGCCGAGGACGAGCGCCTGGCGCTGGCGGAAAAGGTGGAACAGCAACAGGTCACCGAGGATGACCTGCATCCTCTCGAACCACTTCTGGGCGAGCGCCTGGGTTGTAAAGTGTGTTTGCGCCTCATTCCCTACTGTCGTAACGAAGACGAGCAGATCGCCTTGTTGCGCATACTTGCCGGAGAGGTGGAACCGGACGATCAGGTGGAACTCGATATCACCCACGGATTTCGCCATCTGCCCATGCTCGGCCTGCTGGCGGCGCTGCATCTGCGCAAGGTGCGGAGTGCCCGCATCGAACATATCTGGTATGGCGCATACGACCCCGACACCGGCAGGGCACCGGTCCATGAACTGAGCGGGCTGTTGCGCATCGCCGACTGGATCGAGGCGCTGGCGGTTTATGAACAAACCGGCGATTACGGCGTGTTCGGCAAGCTGATCGGCGGCCAGGTGGGAACATGGCTGGAAGAAGCCAGCTTTCTGGAAACGGTCAAGCGCATCGGCCAGGCACGATCCCTTTTGCGAAAGGTGCTCCAGAATATCGACCAGTCCGACGACCCCGTGCTCCTTTTGTTCAGAGACGAACTGAGGCGGCGCATCAGCTGGGCGGAAGGGGACAACTACTATCGCCGTCAGCGTGAACTGGCATTCGAATACCTCCACCGGGAACGTTTCCTCGACGCCATCCTCACCGGTTGGGAGGCTTTCACCACCAGATTGCAGCGCGAGCGGAACGTCCCGCTCGATCCTGACAACCACCAGCACCGGGAAGGGGTGCGCGAAGAGTTCGATCGCCATGAGCGGAACAGGAAACCCCGAAGTTCCCTTTACCGAGCTTACGACACCCTGCGCAGGCTGCGGAATGCAGTGGCACACGGCAGCCAACCCAAAGGCGAAGAGGTGCAGCGTGCCCTGGGTAGCAGGGAGGAAATGAAGGGTTTGCTGGAAAAGCTGTTTTCCGAATTGTTGCCGCCTGACTAATATCCATTCCCCCTTTCCTCAGAAGCGGGGGAGAGGGTTCACATAACATGACTACCTACACCGATACGAATATTTTGTTATGTACCCTCGGCCAAAGCTGGGCGGTGATTCCTGAAGCCTTCGCTCTGCTCGATCCTGGGCGTTGCCCGATCTATCGCCATCACCCTGATCGTGTTGCACTCGACAAGCTCCGTCGTGACCACCAGCTTCAAGCCGTTCATGAGATCTGGGTCTGCACCACCGATGATCCGGGGCTCGACGAAGGCCTGGCGCGACTGAAACAATGGCGCGACCGACTCCTGCCGGAAATGCCCTTGCGCATCTGGCGCACCGCCGAGGTCCAGGACGTGGCCGATCAGGTGGCCGGTGACCAGGTGCGCGAGCTGATCTACCGGGCTGTTTTGCTGGCTTCGGAGCGCACGGGGAAGGAAGGACGGCTCTATCTCTCCCTGGCCGGCGGGCGTAAAACCATGTCGGCTGATTTGCAGCGCGCCGGCATGCTGATCGGCTGTTCGGCTTTGTTGCATGTGATTGCACCACCTGTCGGCCGCATGACACAGGCGATGAAAGCCGCCGAACCCGAAACCTTCACCCGCCCGCTGACGCCGGACGACTGCGACGGACTACTGCCGCTGGTGGTGGGGCAGGGGCGTCGCAGCGAGCTGCTCGACATTCAGGAGCCCGGACGCAGTCCCATCACCAGCGACTGTTTTCCGCTGCCTGAAAACGGCGGCGCTTTTGTGTGGGACCGTCAAAGCCCTTCTCTGCCTGAAGAGATTGAACAACGGGAGCGGGAAGGCTCCCGCCTGCTGGGAAACTTTGTCCAAATCCTGGCGCGCACGGAACATCACGAAAACTGGCGCGCCCTCTACCGCCTGTCACCCTCAGTGATCGAACGGCTGCGACGAACCCGGCTCTGTGATGTGCCTCGTTCACTGATCGAAAAGCTGCCCAAAGCCGACCTGCATCGTCACATCGGTGGATGCCTGGACCTGGACGGCCAGCGCCGGGTGGGACAGGCCATCTGGGCGGCAATGACCTCCCTGGAGCGTGACCAGGCGCTTCGCCAGGTAAAACCTCTGCTCAAAGCGCGTGAATGGGAATGGAACTGGCCGGCGCTGCTCAAAGAAAAAGGTCATCGCGCCCATAATGCTGCTGCGCTCCTGGTCGAGGCTACAAACGAACAATTGCAACACAATCTCTATGAAGTGACCGAACCCCGCCATGGCCTTCAGGACAGCGAACGTGGTTTTGCCGCCTACGAGCGACCCGGAGAACTCAGCGGGTCGGCCGTGCTCGGCCATCCCGCGGCGCTCGAACCCTATGCACGGGAGTTGCTGAAAGCGGCCAGAGCCGAAGGCCTGCGTTATCTGGAATTGCGCGGCAGTCCACAAAAGTATCGTGAAACCCTGCCTGAGCAAATCGAATTTCTCCGCCGGATACGGGCGGTTGCCCGAAAATATGAAGAGATCACCTTGGGGTTCATCATCATTGCCGATCGGCGCAGCCCCAAAACCTTGCCAGAGGTGGTTCAGCTGGCGATCGCTGCCAGGGAAGAACTCGATGACTTCGTGGTGGGCCTGGATCTTGCCGGGGATGAAAAACAAGATGCCGCCGATGCACCCGGGCAGATCGCCCAGTTGTTCGAACCCGCATTCCGGGAATGTCTGCCCATCACCATCCATGCAGGTGAAGGCACGCCTGCCGACAAAATATGGGAAGCCGCCTACCATCTCCATGCCGACAGGATCGGCCATGGCTTGACCCTGAAGGACCACCCCAAGTTGCTTCAACGCTTTCGCGATCGGGGCATCTGTATCGAAATGTGTCCCACCTCCAATGAAGAAGTGGTCGGTTACGGTCGAGATCGCTCCTACCCCTTGGCTGATTACTGGCAGCAAGGCGTGCCTCTTGCGCTGTGCACCGACAATCCAGGCATCAGCCGCACCGATGCCACCGGGGAACTCTACAAAGCCGCCGAGTTCTGGCCGGAGATGACGCTCTGGGATGCCCTGGCCATCGTCAAGCAGGGCTTTACCCACGCCTTCGTTCCCATGAAACGAAGGGAAAAGATGATCAAGACGGTGGATCACCAGATTTATGAGTGGGTGCTCGATTCAACCCAATGAAACCTGCTCAGAGGCGGAAGCCAATCCTTCAAGGCGCAAGCTTGCCGGATCTTTGGTAGGAAGCATCCCATGCCAAGATGCCCATCTCCTGAAACCAAAAAATCGAACAGATGAAGTCACCCCAGGATTTTCCAAATCGCATCCTACTGATGGTTACCGGCCTTTCGCCTCAAGTTGTGACCGAAACCCTCTACGCACTCACCCAGGTAAACCACCCGCCCTTCATTCCAACCCGGGTTGTGGTGATCACCACCCAAGACGGCGCCAGGCGGGTCAGGCTGGAGCTGCTCAGCCGTGATCGTGGCTGGTTCAGGCGCCTGCGGGAGGAATACAACCTGCCTCCCATCCGTTTCGATCAGCAGGACGTTCGCATCATCCGGGACGCTTCCGGTGTTCCACTGTCAGACATCCGCACACCAGAGCAGAACAGCCGCGTGGCCGATCAAATCGCCGAAACCGTGCGGGAACTGGCCGCTGATGAAGAATGCGCCATACATGCCTCCATCGCCGGTGGTCGTAAAACCATGGGCTTTTATCTCGGCTATGCCATGTCCCTATACGGGCGGCCACAAGACCGGCTCTCCCACGTTCTGGTGGACGAAGGCTACGAAGGCAACAAAGATTTCTTCTTTCCCACCCGCGAGCCCATGACCATTCACGATCGAAACGGTAATCCCCTGGACGCCTCGCAAGCCCGGGTCATGCTCGCGGACATTCCCTTTGTGAGATTGCGTGATGGATTGCCAGAGCGCCTTCTCAAGGGCAAAAGCGGATTCAGCGAAACCGTTGAAAGTGCACAAAAACTCTATGGCACCACCAGCCTGGAAATCAACGTGGCCAAAGGTGAAGTATGGTGTGGCGGCCTACCTGTACAAATGACCCATGCCGAACTGGCCTTTTATCTGTTCATGGTCGAGCGGGCAAAACGCGAAGAACCGCCGATACGGTGGGACCAACCAGAATGGAAACCCCAGTTTCTGGCAGCCTTCAGACGCCTGGTTTCCGAGATGGCGGCCGACCTGGAG
>WGAD01000019.1 GCA_015489255.1 Anaerolineales bacterium
CCATAGGTTTTGTTGAGGTAAATCAGCACGCTGGTTAGCCCCTCGATGACGGCGGTGTTTTCAATCGGGCCGGCGTCCAGGGCGCGAAACCCGGCGGCTTCGACCAGCTGCATGACCGTCTGGCGGTTTTTCTTGCCTTTACCGCTGACCAGCACATCGCAATGGGTTGGGCCTTCTTCCCAGAGCAGGGCGTGGGCGATGTTTTGAAAGGCATCGACCACGGCGACGTTATCGCCGAGGATTTCCTGCGCTTCCAGCGCGGCGCTGCCGGCGGGCGGCATTTGCGCCCTGGTGACGCGAGGCGGCGCCAGGGGAACGGTCACGTCAATGACCAGTTTTCCCTGCACGGCCTCGCGGATGGCTTCCAGCGTCGGGCGGTGGGCTGCATAGGGCACAGAAAGAACGACGATGTCCGCTGCCGCAGCGGCTTGTGCGTTGCTCATCCCGCGCAGGTTTGCCGCTGCCTCCAGGCGGGCGCGGATCTCGTCCACCGTTGCCAGCGCCTTTTCCGCCTGGCGCGAACCGATGATGACCGGATACCCGGCGCGCGCCCAGCGCCAGGCCAGGCCTTTGCCTTCTTTGCCCGTGCCGCCGATGATGGCCAGCGTAGGGAGCGTCTTCGTCATGAGCGCCTCCTGCCTTAGGCCCTGGCCAGAGATTCGTACCGCTGCCACACCTGGGGGGCAATTTCACGCGCCCGGGCGGCGATAGCGGCCTCGTCGAGGGTGGTCAGCTGCCGGTCGCGCATCAGGACCTTGCCCGCCACAATGGTGGCGGTGACCATGCTTTCGTGGAAGCCGAAGAGGATGTGCCAGGGCAGGTTGGCGGGCGTCAACGGGGTGATGGGGTGGTAGTCGACCAGGATCAGGTCGGCGGCGGCGCCGGGGACGATTTGCCCGATGATTTGCCCGGAGAAGTAGGTTTGTGCCAGGGCGGCGTTGTTGTGAATCGCCATACGGACGATCTCGGCCCCGTTCATGCGGCGCGGATCGCGGTGGGCGGCCTTATGCATGAGGTAGGCGGCCTTCCATTCGCTCCAGGCGGTGTTGGAAAATCCATCGTTGCCCAGGCAGACGCGCACGCCCGCTCGCAAGAGGGATTCCACCGGCGCGGCGCCTACGGCGTTGTTCATGTTCGAACGCGGCTGATGGGTGACCCAGGCGCCGCTTTCGGCCAGCAGGCGGATCTCGCGGGCATCTACATGAACGGCGTGGGCGACGATGGCGCGCGGCCCCAGGATGCCGTGGGCGTGCAACCGATCGACAGCCCGCTGGCCGCTGCGTTGCAGGCTGTCCCATTCGTCTTCAACGGATTCAGCCACATGGATGTGAAAACCGGCCACCTCTTCCAGCCCGGCGAGGGCGGCGCGGCATTCGTTCAGGGTATCGTTAGACAGGGTTAGCGGGGCGTGCAGGCCAAAGGAACCGCGTAGCAGCGGTTCGTGCCGGGCGCGCCGGATGAAGCGCACGTTTTCGGCGATGGCGGCTCGCATCTTGTCGGCGCCGTAGCGATCGGTTACCTCGTAACTGAGCACAGCCCGCACGCCAGCCTGGTTGACAGCCTCGGCGATGATATCCAGCGAGCCGTCGATGACCTGCGGTGAGGCGTGGTGATCGAAGAGGGTGGTGGCGCCGTGTTTGATCGCGTCCACCAGGCAGACGAGCGCCGAATACCGCACCGCCTCCTCATCCAGAGCCTGGTCGAGCGGCCACCAGAGCTTTTCCAAAATTTCCGGGAAATCGCGCGGCGGACGACCAGGGATCGCCATGCCGCGGGCAAAGGCGCCGTAGAAATGCGTATGGGCGATGATGTTCCCGGGCAGCAAAAATTGCCCGCCGGCATCCAGGCGGTCTTCCCGAGGGTAACGGGCTTCCATTGAGGCGCTCGGGCCGATCTCGGCGATGCGCCCTTCTGCGAGGCGCACGGCGTGGCCGGGCAGGATGCGGTTTTCTTCTTCCCAGGTGATCAGCGTGGCGTTGGTAATGAGCATGGTTTCCTCGTGTCAAGGGGAGTGAGAGGGTTTGCGGGCTGCCTTGATGAACAAAGGCAGGGTCACGGTTTGCGGCTGGTCAGCGGGCCAGTGCGGGCGAAGCGCCGCATCCAGCGCCGGCAGCGGATCGAGACCGCGTTCGTTGCGGCAGCGACGCACAGCCGACCAGGTGGAAAAATAAGCCAGAAGCTGTGCCCGCGTCCAGCGCCGGGTGATGTCTTCCAGAGGCGGTGTTGGAATGAGCGGGTATGGCAGTTGCAGGTCGCGGTAGCGGTTGGCAACCAGATGGTTGCGCGCGCTCCAGAACGGTGCGATGACGTCCAGCAGGTGACGCTGGATGAGGGCGTCCAGGGGTGGGGAGAGGCGAGGGAAGGCGTATCCCCAAACGGCCAGCAGGCCGCCGGGACGCAGGAGACGATCGACGGCGGCGTAGAAGCGGGGGAGGTCGAACCAGTGGACGGCCAGGGCGACGGTGATCAGATCCAGGCTTTGCGCAGGAAAGGGCGGCGCTTCCGCCGTTGCTGCGATGAAGTGAATGCGCGGATGGCGGAAACCCTGGCGCACCTGCGCAAGGCTGAGGTCGCTGGCGAAGACGGTGGCAAAATGGCGGGCGCAGCCGAGAGCGGCCTGGCCGTTGCCGGTGGCGCAATCCCAGGCGCGTTCTCGCTGGGGAGACTCGGCGGCCAGCCAGTGA
>WGAD01000020.1 GCA_015489255.1 Anaerolineales bacterium
CAGGAGGCCGACGGCGCCTTGCTGCGTGCCCTCGGCTACCAGGTAGAAATCATTCCCTCTGGCTGCTGCGGCATGGCGGGCGCCTTTGGTTACGAAAAGGAACACTACGCCTTGTCGTTAAAAATCGGCGAACAAACGCTCTTCCCTTACCTGCGCGATCATCCGCAAGGGATGGTTGGCGCACCGGGTGCCTCTTGTCGGGCGCAGATCGCAGACGGGGTGGGGAGGCAGGCCGATCACCCGCTGGTGATCGCTGCCCGCGGGCTGCCCGCCGCGTAAAGAAACACGCGGCGCTCCGGCGGTTATAGTAGAATTGTTCATCTTATTTTGGCAAGGAGCCTATGGCGAAAAACGAACTGACCCCGGTGCGAAGACAATATCTGGAGATCAAACGCCAATACCCCGATGCTATCCTCTTCTTTCGGTTGGGCGATTTTTACGAGACCTTCGACGAGGATGCCGAAATCACCGCCCGCGAGCTGGATATTGTGCTCACTTCGCGGCCCATTGGCAAAGGGCTGCGCGCACCGCTGGCGGGCATTCCTTATCATGCGGCGGAAAATTACATCGCTCGTTTGATCGAAAAAGGGTATCGTGTAGCCATCTGTGAGCAAATCGGCGAACAACCGGTCAAAGGCATTTTCCCGCGCAAAGTGGTGCGGGTGGTAACCCCCGGGACCGTGTTCGAGCCGAACATGCTGCCCGCCGGCGCCAACAATTACCTGGCTGCCGTGGTGGCCGACGGCCGGCGGGCGGCCATTGCCTACACCGATATCACCACCGGAGAGTTTGCCGTTACGGAGATGGAAACGAACACCGAGGCCCCGCTGCGGGCGGAATTGCTGCGGCTGCGGCCGGCGGAAATCATCCATCCCCAATCCTGGACACTGCCGGAAGGCTTGCCCGGACACCACACGCCGTGGACGGACTGGCGCTTTGAACCCGGCCGCTGCGAGCAGGGGCTAAAAGCGCATTTCGGCGTTGCCACCCTGGATGCCTTCGGCATTGCCCACATGCCCCTGGCACAGCAAGCCGCCGGCGCCATTTTGCAATATTTGCGAGAAACCGAACCCGCTGCCCTCAACCTGCTGACCGGTTTGCGCACCTACTCCCTGACCGAGTTCATGACCCTGGACGCCTCGACCCGCCGCAACCTGGAGCTGACCGAAACCCTGCAAGGGGAAACCCGCGGCTCTCTGCTCTGGGTGCTAGACAGAACAACCACCCCCATGGGCAAACGCCTGCTGCGCGCCTGGGTCAGCCAGCCACTGCTGGACGTGGAGGCCATTCAACGGCGGCAGGATGGCGTGGCTTTCTTCTACGAAGACGGCCTCTTGCGGGCCGAGTTGCGGGCTGCCTTAAAGCCATTGGCCGATCTGGAGCGGTTGGCGAACCGCATTGTGGCCGGGCACGCCCAGCCGCGCGATTTGGTCGCCCTGCGCGAGGTCTTGCGCCGCCTGCCGGCGGTCCGCGATCTCTTCGCCAATCGGCAAACCGCCGCCTTGCCGCTGGACGATCTGGACGTTTGCACCGCCGAGCGGGACCTGCTCGAACAGGCCATTGAAGAAGAGCCACCCGCCACCCTGCAAAACATCGGCGTCATCCGACCGGGGTATTCCGCGGAGCTGGACCGCGTAATGGAGGCCTCGGCCCACGCCCGCGAGTGGATCGCCAACCTGGAGAACGTAGAACGCCAGCGCACAGGCATCAAAAACCTGAAAGTGGGCTACAACAAAGTCTTTGGTTACTACATTGAGGTCACCAAAGCCAATACCCACCTGGTGCCCGCAGATTACATTCGCAAGCAAACCCTGGTCAACGCGGAGCGGTACATCACGCCGGAGATGAAAGAATACGAGGCGCTGGTGCTCAACGCCGAAGAGGAGATCAAAACCCTGGAAACCCGTCTCTTCCGCCAGGTTTGCCAGCAGCTGGCGGCTTCTGCCCCCCGGTTGGTGAAGACCGCCCGCGCCCTGGCCACCCTGGACGTGTTGGCCGGGCTGGCCGAGGTGGCCGCCCTGAATAACTACGTTCGCCCGCAAGTCAGCGCCCGGGTCACCCTGGACATCCGCGGCGGGCGGCATCCGGTGGTGGAACAAACCCTGGGCGAAACTGGCTTCATTGCCAACGATATCACCTTCGAGGAGGGAGAGATCGTCCGCCTGATCACCGGCCCCAATATGAGCGGCAAGTCCACCTATTTGCGGCAGGCCGCCCTGATCGTCTTGATGGCGCAAATGGGCAGCTTCGTTCCTGCCGAAGCGGCCCACATCGGGCTGGTGGATCGCATCTTCACCCGCATCGGCGCCCAGGACGAAATCCACGCTGGTCAATCCACCTTCATGGTCGAAATGGTCGAAACCGCCAACATCCTGCACCATGCCACCCCGCGCAGCCTGCTCATCCTGGACGAGATCGGGCGCGGCACCAGCACCTACGACGGGGTTTCTATCGCCTGGGCGATGGTGGAATATATCCACAACCACCCGCAGCTGCGGGCGCGCACCCTCTTTGCCACCCACTACCATGAGCTGACCGAACTGGCCGATTTGCTGCCCGGCGTGCGCAATTACAACGTCGCCGTCAGCGAGGCTGAGGGGCAGGTGGTTTTCCTGCACAAGATCGTGCCCGGCGGCGCCGACAAATCCTATGGCATTCACGTCGCCCGTCTGGCCGGTTTGCCGGCCACGGTGGTGCAGCGCGCCAATGAAATCATGGCGCAGCTGGAGCGCACCTCGGGCCGCGCCACGCGGGCGCCAACCGTCAGCGCCCGGCAAATGGCCCTCTTTCCGGAGACCAATCCGCTGCTGGATGAATTGCGCGCTCTGGACATCAACAACCTCTCGCCCATTGAAGCGCTGAACAAATTGTACGAATGGCGCCGCCGCTTTGTTTCCCCCGAGGATGGGGTATAATACCGGCACCATATTTGCGAGAAACGGAGGTTTCAGGCCAATGGCTAGTGTGACTTATGAACACGTCACCAAACGGTTTGGGGACGTCATCGCTGTGAACGATTTGGACATTCACGTCGAAGACAAGGAATTTCTCGTTTTCGTCGGCCCCTCGGGCTGCGGCAAAACGACCTCCCTCCGCCTGCTGGCTGGGCTGGAGGAGATTACGGAAGGCAATATCTACATCGGCGACCGTCTGGTGAACGATGTTCAACCCAAAGACCGCGATATCGCCATGGTCTTCCAATCGTATGCCCTGTACCCCCACCTTTCGGTGTACGACAACCTGGCCTTCGGCCTGAAACTGCGCAAAACGCCGCGCCAGGAGATCGAACGCCGGGTCAAAGAAGCCGCTGAGATCCTGGGCATTACCGAATTGTTGGACCGCAAGCCGCGCCAACTCTCCGGCGGGCAACGCCAGCGCGTGGCGGTCGGGCGGGCCATTGTCCGCGAGCCGAAGGTTTTTCTCTTCGACGAACCACTCTCCAACCTGGACGCCAAATTGCGCGTGCAAATGCGGGCGGAGATCAGCAAGCTGCACCAGCGCTTGCAAACCACCTTCATTTACGTCACGCACGATCAGGTAGAAGCCATGACCATGGCCACCCGCATCGCCGTGATGAACAAAGGCGTTTTGCAGCAAATCGATTCGCCGCAAATTCTCTACGATCGGCCGGCCAATATGTTCGTTGCCGGTTTCATCGGTTCGCCGGCCATGAACTTCTTCCAGGCCAAACTGCGCAAGGACGGCAGCCGCCTGCTGGTAGACACCGGCGTCTTCGCTGTGCCCCTGCCGACAGAACGCAGCGCCCCCTATCAGCGCTATGTCGACCGCAACATCGTCTTCGGCATCCGGCCAGAAGACATCCACAACCCGGATTTCACCCCGCCGAACATCCATGCTGCGCCGGTGGAAGCCACAGTGGATGTGACGGAACCCATGGGGAACGAAATTTTCCTCTACCTGGTCAGCGGGTCGTACAACTTCATCGCCCGCGTCGATCCGCGCACCCGCTTCAGCCTGGGCTCCAAGGTGCAGGTCGTTTTCAATATGGATAATTTCCATATCTTCGACCCGGAAACCGAGCAGGCCATTCGCTGAGGAGCGCTTATGTACAAAATCGTCCTGGTTCGGCACGGGCAAAGCCAGTGGAACCTGGAAAACCGGTTCACCGGTTGGACGGACGTCCCGCTGACGCCGCAAGGGGTAGAGGAGGCGCGTCAGGCTGGCCGCCTGCTGAAAGAGGCCGGCTACAACTTCGACCTCGCCTTCACATCGGTTCTGCGCCGTGCCATCAAAACCCTGTGGCTGATCCTGGAAGAAATGGAACAGGAATGGATCCCGGTGAGGCGGCACTGGCGCCTGAACGAACGGCATTATGGCGCCCTGCAAGGGCTGAACAAGGCCGAAACCGCCGCCCGTCTGAGCGAAGAGCAGGTGCTGATTTGGCGGCGCAGTTACGACGTTCCGCCCCCGCCGCTGGAATGGGACGACGAGCGCCATCCGCGTTTTGACCGCCGTTATGCCTCTCTATCGGCAGATGAATTGCCCGCCACCGAATCGCTAAAGCTGACGCTGGAGCGCGTGCTGCCCTACTGGCACCAGGAAATCGTACCCGCGGTGAAAGCCGGCAAGCAGGTCTTGGTGGTGGCGCACGGCAACAGTTTGCGCGCCCTGGTCAAATACCTGGATGAGATGAGCGCCGAAGCCATTGTCAAGCTGAACATCCCCACCGGCGTTCCCCTGGTGTACGAATTGGACGAGAACTTGAAGCCCCTCGGCCATACCTACCTCGGCGATCCGGAAGCTGTCGCGCGTGCGGCGGCAGCGGTCGCGGCCCAGGGGAAGGCCTCCGCGGCCTCCTGAGGCGGCAACCAGCAAAAAAGCAACAGCCCCCGCGCAAACGGGGGCTGTTTTTCGTAAATCGGGGTGTTCTCAAGGCGCCGTGTATGTGATGGTGATCTGGATGTTGTCGGCAAAGCGGACGACATCGGCCACGTTGTCAAAATCGCTTTCCAAATCGTTGAACTGCAGGCGGAATTGTGCCATCCCGCCGGCCTGGCCCTCCAGGTAAGCGATCAGGGCGCTGCTGCCGTTGAAGGCGCTGCCCAATTCTCCCTCGCTGCACCAACGGGCCAGCGCGCCGATGGGCGGAGCGCCAAAGTAATCGCCGCTGTCGATCGTATTGCCATAGTTCTGCGAATACATGCGCAGGCAGCCGAGCGAGCCAAAGGGATCGCCGACGGTATCGAAGTTGCTGAAGTCCACCTGCACCTGGGAAATGGTCGAACCGGCGGGAATGCTGCTCAAATCGAAAGTGATGAAAGCCTGCAAACCTGCGTTGGAGGAATCGTCGCCCACGTTGGGATAATGGATGACGCCGCCGTCGCTGGTGACCGCTCCGCTATTTACCGGCGAGAAGCTCACGGGAAACACCGGAATGACAAAGGTAGGGATGGGCAGCGGAACGAGAACCAGGGGCGTGGAGGTCGGTGCGGCGGGTTCTACCTTGATGTCCACCCAGAAAGCGTTGTTGTTCATCAGGCCAAAGTTGTTGCCGCCGGCATCGCGTAAACGCCAGTAGCCGCGATAGGCGCCGGGCGCGCCCGGGGCAGTCAAATCCACGGCGATGTCCACCGTTTCGCCCGGGTTGACGACGGTGGTCAATTGCTGCACCAGCGGGCCGCCCATTTGTTCCCCGCTGTCGAAAACCAGGGCGTAGTTCGTCGTCCACGAACAGGTGCCCACGTTCTTCAGCCGCCAGACTTTGGTAAAGTTGTTCCCCGGTGGCATCACGCTGCCGTCCGGCACGGTGACATCGGCCACGAAGGACGCCTGGTTGCAGGGGCGCGGAGTGGCGCTTGGCGTCACCGGTACGGCCTGCGTGGGC
>WGAD01000021.1 GCA_015489255.1 Anaerolineales bacterium
ACCCACGGCGGGCCGCCTGGCTATCTGGGTTAAGGGCCAAAGCCCGCCGCAAGAAAGCAAGGCTGGCTTCCGGCGGAGAAAGCGCCGCCAGCAGCAGCCAGCCCTCCTCGCATTGCGGATCCTGCCGCACAATGGCCTCGGCCAGACGGCGCGCCGCAACGCGATCGCCGCTTTGGAAGGCGGCCTGGGCCTGGCGAAGCAAATGGCGGGTGGCCTCGTTCATGGGGAAGACTCGATGTTCTCGTTGCGCACGTAACACAAAATGCCCGAGGCAATGCCGCGAGCCACGACATCCGGATGGCGGGTCAACAGATTGTAATCCAGGTTCATGAAGCCGATTTCGATGATCACCGCCGGCGTCGAGGGGGAGACCTCGCCAAAAGCGTGGTATTCGCTCATATCGGGCGTGATGGTGTTTGGATGGTAATCCAGCCCCGTGGCTTGTCCGTAGCGATCGCGCAGGCAAAGCAGCAGGCGGTTCGCCAGATTGCTATCGTAAGCACTGGCCGCCCGGGCAATTTTGTACCCGCTGGCATCATCGCCGCGGTATTCGCAAGAATCGCTGTGGATGGACACCAGCGCCGCCGCCTGATAATTTTGCAAGCGCGGGTCGAATTCTTGCAAAATATCCACCTGGTAGCCGGCAGTCGTCAGCTCTTCTTGCACCAGCGTTGCCACCCGCAGGTTGATTTCCACCTCGGTTGTTCCGTTTGGGCAGACGGCGCCGGCATCGTTGCCCCAGTGCCCGGCCACCAGGCCGATGCGCACGGGGACGGCAGCAGCCGGTGTGGCGTCGAAGGCTGGCGCGGGCGCATCGGCTGCGGCACCCCAATCCGGCCATTGCCAGCGCGCCTTCAGGCGGTTGAAGTCATCGAGCGAGGGCGACCAGAGAGAAAAGAAGGTTGCCATCAACAGGGCCAAAGAAAGGCCGCGCAGAACAAAACGCCGGGGGGAAAGGTCAGAGGCTGGCATCGAAATTGGGAGTCGCTTTCTCCAGTTTGGTGATTGCTTTTATAGTACCCTGAAACCGCCGCCTTTTGCAAGTCTTGACGCGCTCCGGCCTCGATTGTATGATGAACCCATGAACACAACTTCTTCTCCAGCAGAACAATTGCGTTTCGCCATGCGTCAATGGGCCAGCGGTGTCGCCGTTCTCACCTCCCGCCAGGGAGAGCGCCAGCACGGCATGACCATCAGTTCCTTTATTTCCGTCTCGCTCACGCCGCCGCTGGTGCTCGTCTCGCTGGCGCAAGACAGCCGCACTCACGCCCTGGTGCAGGCCAGCGGCCTCTTCGCCATCAGTATCCTGTCCGTCGAGCAAGAGGCCATTTCCAACCGCTTTGCCGGGCAAATCCCGGAAGAGGCCGATCGCTTCGCCGGGCTGAAAACGAGCACGCTGGCAACCGGCGCGCCGCTGCTTGAGGGCAGCCTGGCCTGGATCGACTGCCGCCTGACCCAGCACGTGCCCGCCGGCAGCCACAGTCTCTTCATCGGCAAAGTGGTGGCCGTGCGCACGTTTTCCGGCGCTCCGCTGATTTATTACAACCGCCGCTACCGTCAATTGAACCGCTGAGGCAAAGCCATGAAGGAAGCGCTCACCCCGGAGGAACGCCGCCTGCTGCTAGCCATCGCCCGCCAGGCCATCGAATACGCCGTCGGCGGGCAGCAACCGCCCGCGCTGCAACTGGATCGGCTGCCGCCCCGCCTGCGCGAGGAGGGGGCTTCTTTCGTCACCCTGACGCGGCCCGATGGCAGCCTGCGCGGTTGCATCGGCGCCCTGCAAGCCTATCAGCCCCTGGCGCTGGACGTACAAGAACACGCCGTAGCTGCCGCCCTGCACGACCCCCGATTTCCTCCGGTGAGGGAGGAGGAAATCGCCAACCTGCGAATTGAGGTCTCGCGCCTCACGCCGCCGCAGCGGCTGCCTTATACCGATCCCGATGACCTCCTCCGCCAGCTGCGCCCGGGCGTGGACGGCGTCATCTTGCAAAGCGGCTGGCGGCGCGCCACTTTCCTGCCCCAGGTGTGGGAGCAGCTGCCTCAACCGGAGGCCTTTCTCTCCAACCTCTGCTTGAAGATGGGCGCCTCGCCCGATCTCTGGCAGCGCCAACCGCTAGAGGTTTTTACCTATCAGGTGGAAGATTTTCATGAATGACTTGCCCGCCCTCCCCCGCTATGCTAAACTGAACCCATGAGCGACGATCTTTTGCTGGAAGAAGCCATCGAGGCCATTGAAGAGGGGCAGCCGCAGCAAGCCCGCGAAATTCTCACCCGCTTGCTCAAAAGCGAGCCGCAAAACGCGACCTACTGGGTGTGGTTGAGCGTCGTCTCGCCCTCGCGCAAGGAACAAATCTATTGCCTGCAAACTGCACGCAAGATCGACCCCGATAACGAAGCCGCCCGCCGTGGCCTGATCCTCCTCGGTCAGCTGAAGGACGAGCACACGCCCCCGTTCCCGCTGCATCGGGCCATCGCCTGGCAGAAAAACGTCCAACTGGAAAAGGAAAAAGACGAAGAAGGCCCTACCGGTTGGCGTGCCTGGCTCGCCAACCCGGCGCTGCGGGCCAGCGGCATCGGCCTGGGGCTGCTCATCCTGGTGGTGGGCGTCTTCATGGTGCTCAGCCGCCCCCAGGTAGGGCAGCTGCAAATTACCCTGGCCCCCACCAATACCCTGGAC
>WGAD01000022.1 GCA_015489255.1 Anaerolineales bacterium
ATTTAAGCCACAAATGCGTGGAAGCCGAAGCGCAGGCCGACAAGGTCAACGCCAGCAAAACCAGCAGCAAAAACAAAGGCAAACGGAATTTCATTTCGGTTTTCATCCTAAAAGCAAGGCCAGCGCTTCTTCGGCGCTCATCTCAGGCGGCAAGGCGACGGGTTCTTCCGCAACGGGCGCAATCCGTTGCCAGTAAGCAGCGAAAGCTGCCTCGTTTTCCAGGGCCTGCCGCAGCCCGCCCAGCGCCGATTGTAAGGTTTGCAAGCCCCAAAGCGCCCGTTCCGGCTCCTGCAGGAGCGCTTCGCGCAAGCTGTCGTCGTCATCGGGCTGCCCCATGCCGGCCGTCGCCCAGGCGAAAGGGCGAGCGGCCAGTTTTCGCCCATCGAACCAACCCGGCTGTTCTACGGTGGCATTGAGCAAACCAAAGGAAAGCAGGCGGGGCAGCAGGTCGTAATGCGTGGTCAGGGCGTCCACCTGATCGGTCGGCAAGCGGCGCGTGCGTGCCCCGCACAAGGCTGCCAGCGCGCGGGTAACATCCCAGGCGCGAGGCGTGAGACGCTCGTCCTCGCCGACCAGCCACAGCCCATTGCGAAAAAGGTCAGCGCGCGGTTTGCCGCCGGCCTGCCGCAGCAGCGGCCAGAAGCCAGCGTATCCGATCGAGGGTGGCAGGAATTCCCGCACCCAGGCAGCAACCTGCTGCCGCGCCGGCGCCGCGTCCAACACTACGGCGTCCGGGCGCAGCTCAGTGCCCAAAATGGACAAGGCTTCCGGCATGGCGCTGAGCGGCACCGCCAGGATGACCACATCCGCCCGCGAGACCGCCAGCGATAAATTGACCATCACTTTGTCGATGGCGCCCTGGGCGCGCGCCTTGCCGGCGACGGGCATCAGTTTGTCCAACCCAAGGCGGCGAATCTGCTGGCGGTAAGGGCGCAATGCCAGCCCCAGAGAAGCGCCGATCTGCCCCAACCCAACAATCGTTATTTGCATCGCTTTCATCTTTCGCTTTCAACAAAAAAGGGGAGGCACAGTTTCCTGAACCTCCCTCTGGACTGCGGGAAAATCTGCCTACGGCGCTTCCTGGCTGATGTTTTCCTCTGGCACCCAGCCGGTACCGGCAGAGGCCTTGATCTGATACCAGATTACGCCATCCACCTGGGAGACCTGCAAAATCTCCACCTCTGCGCCGCGTTCCTGCGCCGTGACGATCTTCTTGCTGCCTGGCGCGTCGAAGATGTTGACCAGGTAGCTGCGATTGATCAGGTAGGCGGTATCGCCCGGCTGCAAGGTGTCGCTGCCAGCAGCCGATTCAATCGTCGGCACGGCAGTGGGCATTGCCGAGGCCGTCGCTTCAGCTGGCGTCAGAATCTTGCCTGCCTTGCTGCAAGCCAGCGAGGTGAGCACCAGCAGCAAGAGCGTCAGCAAAAGGGTGTACTTTTTCATGCTCTATTTCCTTCCGCGCAAACGGGTATCGAAAGCGTCGCGCAGGCCATCGCCCATGAAGTTAAAGGCCAGGGTCAGCAAGGCCAGCGCCGAGCCCGGCAGCAAGACCAGCCAGGGTTTGGAGCGGAAGCCGGCATACCCCTCGTTGATCATCGCGCCCCAGGAGGGCGTGGGAGGATCGACGCCCAGGCCGATGAACGAGAGCGCCGCTTCCAGGAAGATGTACCCGGGAATGGCCATCGATTCGGCAATCAGCAAAGGCCCCAGCACGTTGGGGATCAGGTGTTTGAAGATGATGTGCGTATGCGTGCCGCCCAGGGCGCGGGCCGCTTCCACAAACTCTTTTTGCTTGTAAGAAAGCACCTGGCCGCGCGCGAGGCGCGCCATACCGATCCAGTTCAGCGCGCCGATGGCGATGAAGACGAAGAGCAGGCCGCCAGTGGCTTTATTGAGCACGATCAGCGTGCCCATAAAGCCGGTCGTCACCCCTTGTCTTGCCAGGGCTTTGAAGTACACCGTCATCAGGATGATGATAGGCAGCAACGGGATGGCATAGAGGAAATCCACAATGCGCATCATGATATCGTCCACCTTGCCGCCCACGTAGCCAGAAATGGTGCCGTATACCGTGCCGATGATGATGCTGACGGTCGAGGCGATCAAAGCCACCGAAAGCGAAACGCGCGCGCCATACACCACCCGGCTCCACAGATCGCGCCCCAGCGGATCGGAGCCGAAGAAGAAGATGGTGCAGCCCCATTCCAGCGGCGTGTTGTACCAGTGGCAGTACTTCTCGGCGTAATCGGTCGTGATGTTGTACCCGGTCATCGGGCGGGCGCGGCTCTGCGAAAGGTTCTGCTGCGCGTAATCGTAGGGCGTAAAGACGGGGGCGAAGATCGCCATGATAACAACGATCAGGACGAAGATCAGCCCCGCGACCGCAATTTTGTTGCGGCGAAATTCGCGAACCGCATCCTGGAAGGGGCTGCGCCCCTTGCCAAACTGAAGTTCCTGTTCCTGCACTTTAGACAAGTCTTTTACAGCCATGTGGTCTCTATCCTTTAATCGTAGCGGATGCGTGGGTCGAGCCAGGCGTAGATGATATCCACCAGCAGGTTGCCAAACACCAGCAAGATGCCGTACAACAGCACCAGGCTGGTTTGCAGGAAGTATTCCCGCTCGCTAATGCTGTTCACAAAACGGCGCCCCATGCCATTGATGGCGAAGATCTGCTCCGTAATGAATGAGCCAGTCACCGCACCGGCCAGCAAGGGGCCGAGGATGGTTGCCACGGGAATCAGGGAGTTTTTCAACGCGTGGACGACAATCACCGTGCGTTCCCGCAAGCCTTTGGCGCGCGCCGTGCGGATGTAATCGGAGGAGAGAACTTCCAGCAGGCCAGCGCGCGTCAAGCGGGCAATGCCGGCGGCCATGCCCGTGCCCAGGGTGAAGACGGGCATGATGGCGTGCAAGAAAAAGTCTTTGGTCAAAGGCGGGAAGATGCCCAGGAAGAAGGGTGGCTTAGCGCCCCAGAAGGCAATCGGCAGGATCTGATATTTAACCCCGAAAGTGTAAATCAGCACCGGACCCAGCACAAGGGAGGGCACCGATACCCCGATGACCGCCAGGAAGGTGGCGGTGTAATCGATGACGGTATTGTGGAACAAGGCCGCAATAATGCCCAGCGGGATGCCCAAAACAAACCCCAACAACACCGACATCATCCCCAGTTGGATGGATACAGGGAACGTATCCGCGATGATGTCGTTCACCGTGCGCCCCGGCTGGCGCAGCATTGGGCCGAAATCGCCGCGCAGCAGGTTCCAAGTGTATTGGAAGAACTGCTCGTACAGCGGTTTATCCAGGCCGTAACGGCGTTCCAACAACAGACGCATTTGTTCCGGCATCGCTTTGGTACCCACGTTATCGAAAGGGCCGCCCGGCATGGCCTGCACCAGCACGAAGGTCACCAAAACCATCAGGAAAATCACCGGAATCGCAACCAGGGTGCGGCGGATGATGTACTTTAGCATGTCATCTCCATTTTTTCTGTGGTGTGCGTGCAAACAAAAGAAAACATGACAAAATAATGGCTTGCAGAACGTTCAAAGCACGCGCCCACATTCAGGGAAGGGAGGCGTGGCCGAAGCCACGCCTCCTGATTTGACAAACTCACAACAGAGCAATATAGCGCCGAAGCACTAGTTGCCCTGGGCAGCCTGCTTGGCCTCCCAATCAATGGTCCAGTTGTACCATTGGTCGCCACCGAACAGCGCCGGGGTGTAGGACAGCCAGCTGTGCTGCGCGGAGTAGCCGATGCGCAGGAAGATCGGCATGAAGGGGAATTCGCCTTCGGGGCCGAAGAACGCTTCTTCGATCTGGCGGTACAGCTCAATGCGCTTCGCCGGATCCTGCTCTTCGCGCGCCTGCTCGATCATGGCGTCGATGTCGTTGCATTCGCGTTTGATGCGGTTGGTGTTGTTGCAGTGCAGCACGTCGCCAACCCAGTTGTTTTCGTCGCCGTAGTCGGGGCCCCAGCCCAGGGTCCACATGTGCGGGGCGGTGTCGTCATCGGCGGCGGTGGAGGTCAGCAAATCGCTGAAGGACTGCTGTTCGATCTGGATCAAGGCCGGATCGCAGCCCAGGTTTTCTTCCCACTGCTTCTGCGCGAATTCAATCCAGTTGAGGGTGGACTGACCGCTGTAGCCCAACAGGGTGACCTGCGGGAAGCCTTCGCAGTTCGGGTAACCGGCGGCTTCCATTTCGGCGCGCGCGTATTCGGGGTCGAAGCCCACGCCCACTTCGTCAATCGGCGGAGCGCCGAAGATGCCCGGAGGCGCGAAGTGCTTCATGGGCAGGCCCTGGCCCTGGCGGACGGTGTCGATGAAGGCCTGGCGGTCGAAGGCGGCGCTGAAGGCGCGGCGCACGTGGACGTTGTCGAACGGCGGTTTGGTCATGCGGAAGGCGATGTAGAACACGGCCAGGTCGGGGATCTGGACGGTCTCATCCGGATACTGTTCCAGGTGGGCCTGCAGTTCCTCATCGGGGATGCCGCTGGTGTCCACTTCGTTGTTCAGCCACAGGGCGTAGCCGGTGGTCACATCGGGCACCACGTTGACGATCACGCGGTCGATGTTACCCGTGCCGCGCATATCTTCTGGCATCAGCGGGTTGCGCAGGGCTTCGCGGCTCACGCCATGATCCCAAACGGCCAGCACGTAGCGGCCATTGGTGACGATGTTTTCGGCCTCGATCCACTGGTCGCCATATTCCTCGATCGCCCAGGAGGGCACCGCGGACAGGGTCCACATGGAGGTCATCTGCATGAAGTAGGCGGCGGGGAAGGCCAGCTGGATTTCCAGCGTGGATTCATCCAACGCCTTGACGCCGATGGCATCGAACATTTCCTGCGGGATGTTTTCCACATCTTCGTAATACAGCACGTCTTCGCAGCCCACGATTTGCGGCGCGATCACGCTGCTGTAGTAGGAACCCAGGTTCGGGTTGCAGGCGCGCTTGATGCCATACTCAAAATCGTAGGCGGTGACGAAGCGCGGGTTGCCCTCGGCATCCACTTCCTGGCGCACAACGCCTTCATCGGCGTAGTAGCGCACCCAGGGGATGTCGTTGCGGATCGTGAAGGTGTAGGTCATGCCATCTTCGCTGACCTCCCACGAAGAAGCCGCTTCGGGGATGATTTCCGTGGTTTCCAGATCGACGTTGGTCAGCTGAACGAACAGGTTTTCGATGTAGCCGATCGAGACGACGTCTTCACCCAGCTGGGGGTCAAGGGTCGGGATCTCGGTCGTGGAGTAACCGTTGTAGGTCACCGGGTTGTCCATGTTGACCGGCGCTTCCATCGGGCCCATCGGCTCCTCGGTGGCCGGAGCTTCCGTCGCCGGAGCTTCGGTCGCCGGGGCCTCAGTGGCCGGCGCTTCGGTGGCCGGCGCTTCGGTCGTCGGACCGCAAGCAGCCAGCACCATGCTGCTGATGACCAGCAGCGCGAAGATCGTCAGGAACATCTTATTGATCTTCATATGGTCTTCTCCTTCCTTCTACAGGATACTGAAAGTCTGTGACCTGACGCGCCGCCAGGCCAGGTATCGCGTCGGGGCAGGCCCCAACGCGGAACACCCTAGTTTACCATGTGGCAGGCCACCCAGTGATCGGGGCGCACTTCACGCCATTCCGGCGCTTCCTGCCGACACACTTCTTCGGCCAGCGGACAACGCGGATGGAAGCGGCACCCCTTGGGCGGGTTGATCGGCGAGGGGACATCGCCTTGCAGAATGATGCGCTTGCGCGAGGCCTCGCGCACCGGGTCGGGGATGGGCACCGCCGAAAGCAGCGCCTGGCTGTATGGATGCAGCGGGTTGGTGTACAGTTCATCCCGCGAGGCCAGTTCCACCACCTTGCCTAGGTACATCACGGCCACGCGGTCGGAAACATGCCGCACCATGCTCAAATCGTGGGCGATGAAGAGATACGTCAACCCAAATTGTTCCTGCAATTCTTCCAGCAGGTTGACCACCTGGGCCTGAATGGACACATCCAGCGCCGAGATCGGCTCATCGCAGACGATGAACTCCGGCTGCAAGGCCAGGGCGCGGGCGATGCCAATACGTTGCCGCTGGCCGCCGGAAAATTCGTGCGGGTAGCGGTTGATGAAGTATGGACTCAACCCCACCAGTTGCAAGAGCTCCTGCACCCGCTCCTGGCGTTCCTTCGGCGTACCGATGTTGTGAATTTCCAGCGGTTCGGAAATGATCCCGCCGATGGTCATGCGCGGGTCCAGAGAAGCGTAAGGGTCCTGGAAGATGATCTGCAAATTGCGGCGCAGGCCACGCATTTCATCCGCCGAAAGCGCGGTGATGTCTTGCTCTTTGTAGAAAATCTTGCCCGCCGTCGGTTCGTGCAGACGCAGCAGGGTGCGGCCCGTGGTCGATTTGCCGCAGCCGCTTTCGCCTACCAGCCCCAGCGTTTCCCCTTTGCGAATGAAAAAGGAAACGTCGTCCACGGCCTGCACAGCGCCGACCTGCTTCTGGAAGATCAGCCCTTTGTAAATCGGGAAGTGTTTGGTCAAGTGTTCGACACGGATCAAAGTTTCAGTCATCGCAACTCACCTGTCTTGATGTCAACCCAGCAAGCCACCTTGTGGTCAGGGCTGATTGCTTGCAAGGTGGGGTTTGCGTCCAGGCATTTTTGCTGAACGTACTTGCAACGCGGGGCGAAGGGGCACCCCTTGGGGAAAGCCAAAAGATCCGGCGGCAGGCCTTCGATGGTTTCCAGCTTTTCGCCCGGGCTGCCATCCATGCGCGGCAATGAACGCAGCAAAGCCGCCGTATAGGGGTGCTGAGGGTTGGAATACAGTTCTTTGACCTCGGCATCTTCCACCACAAAGCCCGCATACATCACCAGCACGCGGTCGGCCAGGCCGGCCACCACACCCAGGTCGTGGGTAATCCAAATCAGCGCCATGCCGAGATCGTCGCGCAACCGTTTGACCAGGTCCACCAGCTGCGCCTGGATGGTGACGTCCAAAGCCGTGGTCGGTTCATCGGCGATCAACAAAGTCGGGTTGCAGGCCAGCGCCATGGCGATCATCACGCGCTGCCGCATCCCGCCAGACAGCTGGTGCGGGTAATCGTCCAACCGTTTTTCCGGTGCAGGGATGCCCACCAGGCCCAGCAGCTCTGCCGCTCGCTTGCGGGCTTCTTCTTCGCTCATGCCCAGGTGGAGCATCAACGGCTCGGTCAGCTGAAAGCCGATCGTCAGCACCGGGTTGAGGGAAGTCATCGGGTCCTGGAAGATCATCGCCATGTCCTTGCCGCGCAGTTTGCGGATCTCATCTTCGGACATGGTGGTCAATTCCTGTCCCAGGAACTTGATGGAATCAGCCTGAATGTGCGCAGGAGGCGAGGGCAGCAAGCGCATCACGGAAAGCATCGAAACGCTTTTTCCGCAACCGCTCTCACCGACGACGCCGATCGTTTCCCCTTCATGAACATCGTAACTAATGCCATTGACGGCATGCACGCGGCCTTCGTGCGTGTCGAACTGCGTACGAAGGTTGCGGATTTCGAGGATAACCTTTTTACTGCCCAATAC
>WGAD01000023.1 GCA_015489255.1 Anaerolineales bacterium
TGGTTCAGCCCGACCGCCTGGGGCGTTTCCTCGAACTGGAATTCCCCCAACCCCTCACCGGCCCGCTGGCGTTGGGGTTCGGGTGTCATTTCGGGTTGGGGCTATTTGGGCCCCAGACCTGGGAGGTGCACAAGTGTTGAATCTTTTTGCATGCACTGCCGCGGGAAGTGGTGGATGGCTGTGCCGATGGGGAAGCTGGTATGGGATAAGGCCTGCCGTCATTTTCGAATAGTTGCATGCCAATGAGGGGGGAAAAACGTGTTTACGATGCTGCGCGTGGTAAAGCCAGTGATGGTATCTGTCAGGGCCTTCATAAATTTCTTGTACCGGGTCGTCAACAGGCCTCGACAGTTTGGAATTCAAAAGTAACAGGGAATCATCATGAGCCAACACGAAATCCAAATCCAGCTATCCGGGCTGATCCAGCTCCTTGCGAACAACCTCTATGCCGATCCCGATGTGTTCGTTCGGGAAATGATCCAGAACGCTCACGACTCCATCACCCGCAGGCGTGAGGTATGTGATGCCGATGCGCCATTGGGCCGGATCGATATCGAGATCGACAGCCTTGAAGGCACCATCCGGTTTCGTGACAACGGCGCCGGCATGACCGAGCAGGAACTGCATGACTATCTCTCCACCATCGGTCGCAGTGGCACCGGGGAATTGAAGCAAACACTGCGGGAACAAAACCATGCCCGCGCGGCTGAATTGATCGGCCAGTTTGGCATTGGTCTGCTGTCGGCATTCACCGCGGCGCATACGGTGGAAGTGAGAACGCGCTCCTGCCGGCCCGGCCAGGGCGGCCTGTTGTGGCGCAGCGAAGGAGACAAGGAATATCTTGTCGAACCGATCGAGCGTGAGAGTATCGGATCCGAGGTGACGCTATACATCAAGGAAACTCACCGCGACATGCTGGACCCCAGGCGGATCCAGGAGGCAGTCAAACTCTATGCCGACTTCATCGAGATCCCCATCCACATAGACGGCGATCCACAGCCCGCCAACACCATCAAGGCGCCGTGGGATCGGGAAGACGAATACACCAGCGAGATGGAGCGGATTCGTACTTATCAACGCTTCATCGACGAGCGAGTCCCCGATGCGGTGATGGAAGTCATTCCCGTGGTGGTGGACGAACCCTTGCGGGTGCGTGGCGTCCTCTATGTCTCTTCCCGGCGAAGGCCGGATATCGACATCATGGGCACGGTCGATCTCTACATCTCTCGCATGTTCATTGCCAAGGAGCACACCGGTATCCTGCCGCCCTGGGCCAAGTTCATTCGCGGCATCATCGAATGTCCGGATGTCAACCCCAATGCGGCGCGGGACAATGTCACCAAGGACGAAAGGCTGACGCAACTGCAAGCCGTTTTGGGGCAGGTGATCATCGACCACCTGCGAGGCCTGGCCGAACGGGATCCGGGGAAACTGATCCGCCTGATGGATTACCACCATTACCACATCAAGGGCATGGCGCTGGAGAACGAAGACTTCTTCGACGCCATTGCCGACATGGTGCCCTTCGAGACCAACAAGGGATTTCGCGCGCTGCCGGAATACCTGTCCGGCCAAGGCGATGAGCTGGTGATCCGCTATTTCTCGGAGCGGGGCGCCGGCACCCAGATCTACATGCTGTGCGAAGCCCAGGGCATGGAGGTCATCAACGGCAGTTTTACTTTTGAAGAGCGTTTCCTGAAACGCTATGCGGAAAAACATAACATCCGCCTGGAACGGCTGGATATCGCCGGATCCAAAACGCTTTTCCCGGAACTGGACGAGGATGAACTGGCGCGTTTTTCCGAGCTGGAAAAAGAGTTTGCCTTCCATTTGCGCCACCTGAATGTTCACCCGGTTCTCACTGCTTTTCAGCCCGCCACCCTGCCGGTGGTGCTCACCGCCAGCAAGATTCTGGAAACCCGCAAGGCCATCAAGGAGGCGACGGAAAACGACGCCCTGCCCCAAGCGGTCCGCCAGCTATTGAAACAGTTGTCGGAAAACGAGGAAGATGAAGTCAGCGCGCCTCTGACACTGTATATCAACACCCGCAACGAAACCATCCAGACCCTGGTGAATGCCGACCTGCGCAGCGAGGCGGCGCAACTGGCTTTCAGCGCGCTCTACAACAATGCGGTGATGATGTCGAGTCATCTGCAAACACCCGAAAACGCCAAAACCATCGCCGCCACGGCAAACCGCGTGATTCACCGGTTTGTCAAACAGGGGCTGGAATTGCAGCAGGTTCGCCGCCGACTTGGTGAACTGAAAAAGGAACAGGCAAGCCAGCCACCCACTGACCATGTCACCTGCTTTGTCGCGATTCCGTTCGATTCGGCCTACGACCCTTTGATGGAGAAATTACAAGACCATTTCGAAGCCGCGCCCTACTTTTGGGAAGTGCTGCGGGCCGACCAGCGTTATGAACAGGATGGTCGCGGGAATATAGATGGCCATATCCGCACCCACATGAGCGCCGCGCATCTCTTCTTCGCCGAGATCAGCGAGGCCAACGCCAATGTCATGATCGAGGTCGGGCGGATGCAGATGATGGACAAACCCTTGTTCTATCTGCAATGGCAAGAGGGCGCCGAAACCATTAGCGACCTGGATGGCCGATTGTTCGTCCGCTATGACAAAGAAAATCCTGCCTCTGTCATCGAGGCGCTCGAACGGTTCAAGCCGATCAAAAAAATCAAGGGCACAAGCCGCTTTCTATCCAGGCGTTTGTTGGAGCGCGCGGAGAAATGGGAGAAAATTTCCGAAAAAGGCCGGAATTACCTTCTGGAAAACTTCACCACGCTGGAAGAAGTTGAAAACGCTGGAAAACAGGGGCCTGAGAATTCTCCCTTGGAATCACTGGAATGGGATGCTTTCTGGGATATTGTTCAGGCGATCAAGGCCGGAAATGGCGCCATGAATCAAGGAGAATGACCATGCCCCAATCCGCCACCCTACTGATGCTCTTGGCTCATCAAGCCTACCAGGAAGATCAGTTCGACGATGCCGCCAAACTTTACGAGCAAGCCTGGCGGCAGTTCGAGGCCGAAGGCGATTGGGAACAGGCGCTGCTGGCGCGCTATTGGTTGGCCGACAGCCTGCGCGCGCTGGGTCATGCCGAAGAGGCCATGAGTCACTACAGCGCCATGATCGCGGCAAGAGCTGATCTCGAAGGCGCGGCCTGGGCCAACCGTATCGGCCAGTGTTATGCTGATCTGGTCAGTTGCGGTCTGACAACGGCGCAGATTACGCCCGATGGGTTGGAAAAGGTTCTGCAAGAGGGCCTGGCCTGGGCGCGCGCGCATGGCTGCCATGGGGCGCAAGTCAATCTCCACATGAACCATGGCCTGCTCCACAGCCGGCAAGGCAGGCTGGAGGATGCGATCCGCAGCCAGGAACAGGCATTGGCCGTGAGACGGCGGCACCCGGACAGCGCAGGTTATGTTTTTTCCGGTGTGGCCAACCGGCTGGCGGATTATCTGATCCACCGGGATCAGCCAGGTGACCGGGAGCGAGCTGAGAAATTGCTGAAAGAAGCCCTCGACCATGAAGACGCAACACCCCATAGCAAGCGTTGGAGCAGTAAATCCCTGGCCACGCTGGCCCGCGCCCGTGGCAAGCCGGAGACTGCCAGATACCACTTGCGCGAGGCGTTGCATTGGGGGCAGCAGGAGCAGTCGCCTGGCGTGCTCAACAGCTACGAAGCCCTGGCCGATCTGGAACTGGAGGAAGGCGACCTGGAAGCAGCCGAAGCCTGCTGCCGCAAAGCGGCGTGCATCATGGCGCGGGACTGGTCCGGCATCCCTACGGAAACAAGGTACGACTGGCTGATCACCCTGGCCAATCTGCGCCTGAAGCAGGCTCTGGCTGCCCGGTCGGATATGGAAACCGGGCGCCGTTTGCGCCAGGCGCTGGCGGCGCTGTCCCATCTGCGGCGTTATGCCCGGCGTCTGGATCGCGCCTTCGGGGGCGAACGCCTCGCTCAGGTGGAGGCGGAAATGCAATCGCTTCGGGAACAACTGGAGCGGGCCGATGAATGATCCGGCGGCTCCGGGCTATGAAATCCTTTTGTTCCATGCCGGCGATGACCAGAGTCGCGAGCGGGCCGATGGGCTGAAAAAGGCCTTGCGCGATGAAGCGGCGGCATTGCGATTGCCCAGGGCATTGCTGCACATCCGCGACAATCCCGCAACCGATGCCGAACCCATCACCAGTCCGCCCCTGCGGCTCGGCCTGTTTCTGGCGCGGGACAATAAGTCTGCTGGGGATGAACTCTGTTCGCTGACCGACGCTTGGCTAGCCCAGGGCGTGCTGGTGATTCCGCTGCTGGGCGCTGACGTCCGCTTTGATCGCGTCGTGCCCGCCAGTCTGTCTTGCATCAATGCGATCGTTCTCGGCGATTGGAACCAGCCGGCCCGCAGTGTCGTTCTGGATGTCTTGCGCCAGGCCGGGATCGCCGAACTCGAGCGACGGGTCTTCATCAGCTACAAGCGTGATGACAGCGGCGATATCGCCGAGGCCTTGTGGGAGCGCCTGGAACAACGGGGCTTCCAGGTTTTTCTGGATCGCTTCTCCATCGACCGGGGCGAGCATTTTCAGCAGCGTCTGGAAGAGCGGCTGAGCGAGAACGCCATGCTGTTGTTGCTGGAATCGCCACGGGTCAATCAGTCTCACTGGGTACAGCAGGAAGTGATCCAGGCGCTGAGCGAGCGACTGGGCCTGTTGGCGATCACCTGGCCGGAGGTGGTGGACAATCCGGCACTGAGAGTGGACGCCATCCCTGGTGGTTATCGCCATCCGCTGAAAAGAGCGGATTTCCGCACAGCCAGTGAATTACAGCCTGCCGCGTTGCAGGCCATCGTCGATCAGGCCGAAAGGGTGCATGCCCAGGCCATGGCGCGCCGCCGCCGCGATCTGCTGGGCAGTTTGTTGCAGGCACTCAGCGAGCGCCTGCCCACTGTTCAACCCCAATGGTTCGATCGCTGGCGCTTGCGCATCGATACCGGCGCCAGGCGCTTTCAGGTGGATGCAGTGCCGCGCCCCGTTACGGCCTGGGATCTGTTCCACTGTGATCCGGCGCGTGGCGCGGGATATGACGAAGGACGGCTGCTACACTATCATCATCGCCGCTCCCAACCCCACAGGGCCTTGCTGAACTGGCTCACGCAGGGACGGGCATTGCGCTGTTATACCGATAGCGAAATCGACCGCCTGATGGATGAACTGGAGCAAGCCCGGCCATGAAAAAAAATCAGCTCCCCGATCATCCTTTCATTTTTCTTTCGGCCAGCTACCCCGAACTGTTGGAGCGCCATCCCAACGAGCGTTATGTACGCAGCGCCGATGCCCATGAGATTACCGATGCCGTGGTTTCATGCATCGATGCCGTGTTTCACGCGGGCGCAAGACTGGTGTTTGGCGGTCACCCCACGATCTCGCCCCTTGCCTTGCGCCAGGCCATGGGCTTCTTCGATCGCGTCGATGATGGCCAGAAACCGGTGGTGATCTATCAATCGGCCTTTTTTGAGGCTGTCATTCCCATTGCCACGCGCATGATCGAACAGAGTCATTTCGGGGAATTGAGGATTACTCCGAAGGTGGAGGCCGGGCCGGATCGCGAAGCAAGCCGGGCCGCATCATTGCGCGAGATGCGGGAGCGCATGTTGACGGAAACCCAACCAATCGCTGCCATCTTCATCGGT